>JBOGUE010000181.1:0-4258 GCA_050695955.1 Thermomicrobiales bacterium
ATCCGGCGGATCCCATGAGGCGACAGGTATGACCGGGAGGACGCGATGAAGCTCGACGTGCGCGGTGAGGTCTGCCCCTATCCGATGCTGAAGGCGGTGGAGGCAATGAAGGCGGCGAAGGGCGCGGAGTCGATCGTGGTGATTACCGACCACGCGCCGTGTTTGGAGACGATTCCGCCGCAGGCGACGCGGCACGGCTACGTCGCCGAGTCCGAGGAGACCGGATCACCCGAGTGGACGATCACGCTCACGCCGAAAGGAGGCGGGTCATGAAGACGCGGGCGCGGTTGGGGATGGTCGCTCTGCCGCTGTTGACGGGCTTCGGCGTCGGCGTGGGGAAACGGGCGGTGACCGCCTCGCAGGCGTCGCCAACGGCCGCGCGCACGCCTCAGGTCTTCGTCTTCAGCAACAGTTCACCGCACGTCAGCGTGATCGATGCCGGTTCGCTTGCGGTGGTGCAGACGGCCGATATCCCCGAGTTCACCGCCTGGACCTGGAACGACGACAACAACCATGCCGGCGAGTCGGAGCTCTGGCTCGGCACGCGTAACCCGGATACGAACGACGTCGAGGTGATCACGCTCGATCTGGAGACGCTGGCAGTCACGCACCGCATCCCGATCGGGCAGGACGATATGACCCTCTACATCGGGAAGGCGACCAAGGAGGGGATCCTCAACATCGGGAAGATGGGCGCCGGCCAGGTGGTCGCGATCGACACGGCGACCTACCAGGTGCTCGACACGTGGGACGTGCCGGTCAACGGCGACGTCGTCTGCGACGCCGACGTCACGACCGACGGGCAGGGCCGAGAACTCTTCGTCTATCCGACGCGCGACGGCGACACCGTGGTCACGATCGACGCGGCGACCGGGGAGACGGTACAAGAGATCGCGTCGCCGTCCGGCTCGCGGCCGCTGATGCTGACGACCGGCGGCGACGGTACGGTCTGGGTGCAGGAGTCGGGAAGCAACACCAATGCCGTCTACGATCCCGAGCTCACCCTCCTCGATCGCTTCCCGACCGGGCAGGGACCGATCGTCAACACCTTCAGCCCGGATGGCGCGCTCAGCTATATCGGCTACGGCGGCGACACGGTGGTGACGGTGATCGATACGGAGACCTACGAGGAAGTGGCGACGGTGCAGGCCGGGACGAACCCGCAGAAGATCGCCGTCAACCCGGACGGGCAGGCGATCTACGCGATCCTGACCGACGAGGCGTCCGTGGCGGTGATCGACACGACGACTTGGGAGGTGACCGAGCGGGTGATGTTGGGCACCAACCCGAACGGGATCTTTTTTCGGGCGGCGTCGTGACGACAATTGACACCGCGTCGCCTGGCGATATCTGGATGCTGGTCAAGCGCGGTGAGGCGGTCGTCGTCGATCTGCGCTCCCCGGCGGCGTTCGCGCGGGGACATCTGGCGGGGGCGATCAGCGTCCTCTTCAGCGAGCGCGATCTGGCTGAGCGGGTGGCGATTGCTCTTCCCGATGCGCGGCCGGTGGCGCTGGTCGCGTCCCATTCATTCGAAGCGGAGTTGGCGCGTCGTCAGCTCACGACAGGCGGACGCGCCTGCTTGGGCGCGTTGCCGGCGGACGATGCGGCGTGGCAGGAGGCGGGCATCCCCTGGGAGGTGCTGCCGGAAGTTCCCGTGACGTCCCTTGCCGGTGGCACGGCGGGTAATGACCGGGTCGTGCTCGACGTGCGCGAGCCGATGGAGTGGGAAACGGGGTACGTGCCGGGAGCGACCTTGATACCGCTCGGGCGGGTGCGGGATGAGCTGGACCGGTTGCCGCGCGACCGGGAGATTGCCGTTATCTGCGAGGCGGGCGTGCGCAGCGCGACGGCGGCGAGTGTGCTGCGGGCCGCGGGGTTTCCCCGCGTCGCCAACGTGCCCGAAGGGACCGCCACCTACCGCGCGGCGGGCTGGCCGCTGGCTTATCCGCCGGCCGAGGAGAGCGAAGGACGATGACTGTGACGACACGCCGACGATTGATGGGATGGCTGGCTGGGACGGGCGCCGTGGGTCTGGTCGCGCACCCGAGCGCGACCGCGGCGCAGGCGCAGGAGACGTGCGACCCGGCGGATCTGGCCGCGCTGGAAGAGAAGGTGCGGGAACTCTCCTTCAACACGGCGTCGGGCGGCGGCATCAACATCAAGCTGATGCCCGACCCGGCGACGGGGGAGGCGACGGTGCCCCTGCCCGAGGTCTTCAGCTTCGACCGCAATTACGCCTTCTGCCGCGTGGATACGAATCCCGAGGCGTTCACGATGCCGACCTTCGCCATGGGCGAGGTCACGATCGAGCCGCACAGCTTCTACATGGCGATGGACGTCACCTCCGTCGAGCAGTACGCGGTGACGACGAACGCCGACGGCACGCGCGGCGTCGAGATGCGCGGCGGGCTCGACTGCGCTACCGAGGTCGGGCAAGCGGCGGTGACCATCGGCTCACGCACGGTCGCCGAGCACGCCACCTACCGGATCGAGGCGGTCGACGGCGGTGTCGGCGGCGGGCCGGCCGGCGACACGTTCGCCTTCACCGTTTTCTTCGACCCGGCGGAGGCGCCGATCAATCACGACATCTTCGGCCCGGAGTTCACCTTCACGGGGGAAATGGTCTCGGGCGAGATCACGATCGTCGACCCGGCGGCTTAGGACATGCCATCACCCATCGACAATTTGGCTCCCTCGAGCATCTTCAATCCGGAAATGTCGTCGTAGTCGCGGGCGTTGCGGGTGACGAGGATGAGGTTGCGGTCGATGGCGGTCGCGGCGATGAGGATGTCGAGGGCACGGTGATGGACGTGTCGTTTCTGGCGGCGGAGTTCGATGCGAACGTCCGCGGCGCGATCGGCTAGGGCTAGACTGATGCCGACAGGCGGCGCTCCCAAGAGAAACTGTCGAAACCCCTGGAGCCCTCGCTCGGAGCCGGAGCGGTCGTCTCCCCCTCGGAATCCCTCAATCACTTCCATGTACGTAATGATGCTGATCGCGATGCCATCCGGCATCAGGCGATCAACCATCCGACCAGCCGCCGTTCTCCCGATCAGGTAGTCGATCAGCCAGTCGGAATCGATGAGGTAGCTCACAGCTTATAGATTGGTCGGTTCGAACCACGGGAGGCTTTGATCCGCGCTTTGAGTTCGTCCGCGTCGACGAGGCCCTTCCAAGCGCCAAACGCCGACCGTATCGCCGCAATCTGCTCCGGCGTCGGTTTAAAGTCGGAACGTGGTTCTGACGTGTCGAGTGGCAGCACAATCGCGACGTCCTCGCCGTCCGTCTGCAGGACAATCGGTTCCTGAGATTTGCGGACTTCATCGGCAACGCTGCGCAGTGCCGGGATATTCGTTGCGTCGATAGTCGCGCGCTGTGCCATGGTCGATGCTCCTTCGATCAGATCGAAGCGTATCACGTCGGCAGCGTGGCTTGTGAAGCAGGAGGCAAATCTGCTAGTCAAGGCAATTGCATATCCTGATCTAGAACCATAGAATGTGGGCGCTTGGGCGATGACGCCGGTCAACCACGATAGCTGTGGAGGAGTATTCACCTTAATACTAGCGGAAGGAAAGGCATGTGAGCTTGGTTGATCAGGGGCGGTTGCGGGCGCTCATGGATGGATGCGGGATCGACGGGTTGCTCGTCGTGGCGCCCGAGAATTTTGCGTATTTCGTGGGGACGCCGGGGTTTCCGGTGACGATCTGGCGGCGGGCCGGGCCGACCTCGGTCGTCGTGACGGCGGACGGGGCGACGACGGTGGTCGCGCCCGATTCGCGCGCGGTGGATGTCCGCCGATTGAATCCGGAGGCGACGGTGCTCACCCATCCGCTCTGGATGGAGCGCGTCGAGGTCGATCCGACGAGCGCCGGCGCACCGGCCGAGATCATTGCGCGGGCCACAGAGGGACGCGACGCGCGCCGGGCCGAGACGTACGATGAAGCAACCGTGCTGGAACTTCTCCGCACGGCCGTGGCCGACGCCGGGTTGCTCGGGCAGCGGGTGGGGATCGAGCTGGAGTTCGCGCCGGCGCTGGACGTGGAGCGCATCCGGGCGACGCTCGGCGACACACTGTTGGTCGACAGCTCGCACCTGATCCGCGAGTTGCGAGCGATCAAGACCCCGGCCGAGATCGATCTCCATCGCCAGGCGACGCGCCTGACCGAGATCGGGATCACCGAATCGCTGCGCGGCTTGGACGGCGCGACTACCGCGATCGACGTGCAGTCGCGCTACCGCGAGGCGATCAGCCGGACCG
>JBOGUE010000182.1:0-17764 GCA_050695955.1 Thermomicrobiales bacterium
GCGGGGCGGGGAATTGCGATTCTGGATGCTCCAAACGATCCGCGAGTTTGGGTTGGAGCAACTCGCCACGGCTGGCGAAGAAGATGAGGTGCGAACTCGCCACGCAGCCTGGGCGCTGGCGTTGGCCGATGAAGCCGATCCGGCCGTCTGGGGCCCGGATCAGATCCACTGGCTCGACCGGCTCGAATTGGAGCACGCCAACTTCCGCGCCGCGCTCGAATGGAGCGCCACCCGCGACCCCGAAACAGCGCTCCGCTTGGCGCGGGCGCTCTGGTGGTTCTGGCAAACGCGCGGCTACCTCTCCGAGGGGCGCGGGTGGTACGACCGTCTCCTGGCGTCGGCCGAGGCTGTGTCGCCGCTCGTCCGCGCGCGGGCGATGCTCGCCTCCGCCTTCTACGCCTGCGTCCAGGGTGACGGCGAGCGTGGCGTTTACCTCTCGCGGGAAGCCATCGCCATTGCCGATGCGGCCAACAACCCCCGAATCCGGGCGCGTGGCCTCTTCACCCTCAGCTTCGCCGACGGCGCCCGCGGCAATCATGACGATGCGGCCACCCACGCCGAAACGGCCCTCGCCCTCTTCCGCGAGCTCGGCGACGACGCCTGGATCCCGTTCGCGCTCAACCGGCTTGGCATCGAAACCTTCGAGCGCGGCCATTGGCAGGCAGCGGCCGGGCATTACCAAGAGGCGCTCGACCGCTGGCGCCGCCTCGGCAACATCTGGGGTGTCGGCACCGCCCTCCTCAACCTCGCCATCTATGCCCGCGCCCACGGTGACGATGAACGCGCCACCGAGCTCTTCCGCGAAAGCCTCACCCATGGCTGGGAGCAAGGCGACCGCGACCCCTGGGGCGTCGTCGAAATCCTGCACGGGCTCGCCGCCATTGCCGTCACTCACGAGCAGGCCGAGGTCGCCGTCCACCTCTTCGCCGCCGCCGATGCCCTGCGCGAGGGCATCGGCCTCAGCCTCCAGCCCTACATCAGCGCCCAATACGACCGCGCGACCGCGCTCGCCAAACAGCAACTCGGCGAGGACGGATTCCGCGCGGCCTGGACCGCCGGCCGCAATCTCTCCCTCGAACAAGCGGTCGCCGATGCCGCGACCATCGTCGCCAGCCGCCCCGCCGCCCCACCCGCCGTCCGCTCCGCCGCCGAAAGCGCCGGCCTCACCCCCCGCGAGCTGGAAGTCCTACGCCTCTTGGCCGAAGGCAAATCGAGCCGCGAAATCGGCGAAGCCCTCTTCATCAGCCACCGCACCGCCACCACCCATGTCACCAACATCTTCGTCAAGCTCGGCATCGACAACCGCGCCGCCGCCGTCGCCCGCAGCTTCCAGTTGGGGATTATTTGACGTGGGGTAATGCAATCGCCTGTGCCTAGCTGGACACCGATCCGTGGCTGGCTGGCGAGAAAGCGCTGAGGTATTCGCCTAGCTTGCCTTTTTCGCCTGAGGAGGGGGCGTCGGTCGTGGCGGATATGGACCGACGGTGCCGAAAGGTTGAACGCCTCGTTTGCCAGTGTCGGGTTCGACGATGCTCTTCTGCGGTTGCTGGGGCGTTGGTTTGAGATTGGCCATTGGCTTCTGCCTCCCCATATAAAAACTCAACGTAGGCCATTGTCTCATGGGACACCCATACGCCGCGACTGTCGACGATGGGCCGATCAAAGTTATCATTCTCATCGAACTGCCATGCCTCCTCCAAGTATACGTCGGCCCGTCGAGGATCGATTGAAGCGAATGATCGATTAGCAAAGACTCCGCCGACGATACCTTCACCGTCCTTGAGGTGAATTCGCACGTAGGCTGGCTGCCGTTGCCGCATCACGAAATCCCAGGCACTTGGCATTCGGTCGACGTACCCCAGTCCGATGTGTTCAAGCAGCTCGTTTACCCAGCTGATAAGCGTAAGTTGACCGGCAGCGACTCCCAACACGAGCGGAACGAGAAAAATGCTAACGGCCGCCCAACCGTAGACCTGCTAGAGATGATCGGTCAGCGTCTCATCGATGTAGAAGTCCAAGATTCGAGTCGTCCAGGGAAATACCAGCGCATGATTAACGGTGCCCGCTGTGACGATGGTCAGCAAGAAGCGAACGTCTGTTGGCTCCTCGATGTGCGCAATGATCCGTCGTGCAACTTGCGTAAAGATGTAGCCAGGAGAGAGGACCAGGGCAACGATGACGAGTGCCTCTATCGATGTCGGCACGTTCCTACTCCCATACCGCTGAATCACGGATGCATTGGGCGCGGCATCTTATCAACTCTCCCGCCTGCGCGTTACGACATGCTTTCCATCCTCTCCACACCGGTATATTACGAGTAAACTCCGGATCGACGCGTGGTGTGATCGGAGAGGGTATCCATGGACGAACCAAGCGAACCGACCGAGACCGCGGGAAACGGACGCCTCACCTGGCACCCCGAATACCGCGGCAAAACGGTCGCCGAGGTCGCCGCCGAGATTCGCGCCGATCTCGAACACGACCAGCGCGCCTACGAGCTCGCGCTGGAAAGCGCCGACGAGCACGAAAATGACACCCTCGCCGCCATCCTCGCCCTCGATAAGAAATGGTGCGACTTCGACATGGGCTGGGCCGAGGCCGACACCGCCGCCCTCGCCCACCGCATCGCCACCTTCGAACACGAACGCGACCGCCGCCAGGACCTCTTCCCCTTCGCCGACCTCCGCGACCAACTCGCCCCCCCGATCGCCGCGCCCGCCTCCGATCGCCCCTGGTGGGCCTTCTGGCGCCGCTAGACACCTTCTCTCGTCATGCCGATCGCCCCCTCCGTCATGCCGATCGCAGAGAGGAATCCCGCCCTCAAAACACGAACGGGACGATTCCTCGCCGCGGCTCGGAATGACGGGGAATCGCCTGCCGCCTGCCGCCTGCCGCCTATCTACCTACGCACGATCGCCCCAGCAACTTTACGTATTCCTGCCGATGTGCAAACCCGCCGCGGGGCGCGATGATCGAGGCGGTGGATACCGCCGTTGGTTCCATCCGCCGACGATAGGCTGAACGGATGGCGTACAATGAAGCGTGCAGGCAGAGGATTTGCGCATGCGGCGGTGGCGGAGGGGCTGCCAGTCTCACGCACTCCTTCGCTTATCCGGTGCGTCCTGTTTCTGTTTCGTGTCGACCGGCCAGCCCGGGTCGCTTCCATTGACGCCTGACGTCGGAAGGGCTTGCGCCGATGGGTTCCTCGCTTCACCACCGCCCCTCTCCTCCCGTCGTTCGGCGTGCTCTGCTCTTCAGTGTGCTCAGCCTGCTCCTGCTCGCTCTTGCGCCGATCATGCCTGCCGCCGCCGCGCCGCCGTCCGGCCAGGCGGGCCAGGCTGGCCCGCCACCCGATTGGCCGGTGGTCGAAACCGAACACTTCCGCTTTTACGTCCAACCCAATGAGGAACTCTCCGCCGACGCCTTCGTGGCGACCTACCAGGACCAGGCCGAGCGCGCCCTTTCCGAGCTGAGCGTCGTCTTCGCCGTCCAGCCGACCGACAAAATCGCCGTCTACGTCTATGCCGACACCGCGGCCTTTGACGCCGCCGTCGCGGCCCTCGACGCCGCCGTCGATACCACCGGGCGGGTGGAGGTCCCGGGCGTCGAAGCCGTCGCCGACCCACGAGCGAACGACATCGCGATCGCCGCCGCCCGTTTCGGCACTCGCACGCCGCTGGAGGCGGAAAACGCCCTGCGGCATGCCGTCTCCCACATCCTGACCGGCATCGCCTCCAACTTCGCCATTCCCCGTGGCTTCGACGAGGGGATCGCGCTCTACATGGAACGGCCGGTCAATGCGCGAATCGCCCGCTACGCCGCGGACGTCCTGGGAACCAGCCAGGGAGGCGGCCTCCTCTCCTGGTCCGACCTCAACCGGCCGCGACCGGTCATCGACGACGAAAACCTGATCGCCGGCGAGGCTTATGCGGTCGTCGCCTTCCTGATCTCGCGGTATCGCCTGCCGTCGCTCCAGACCTTCTTGACGACGTTGCGGACCGCGCCCGACTGGCGCGAAGCGCTGGAGCTGACCTATGGCCGCGAGCCGGAGGACATCGAGAAGCAATGGCGGGAGAACATCCCCCGCTGGGCTGCCGGCGAGTGGAAGGTGAATCTGGTCGCCGGGTTCGACCTGGCGCCGGCGCGCGACTTGCTCACGCGGGGCAACTACGCCGCCGCCAAACAAGCGCTCGAAGGCTCGCAACAACTCTTCTCCGAACTCGGCGACGACGAACGCCTGACCGAGGTCGATGAGCTCCTCACCCAGTGCGATACCGGCCTCCAGGCCGAGCAGCTCATGACCCAGGTCCAGCAGGCGCTTGACCACCACACGTACGACCGCGCCGCCTCGCTCCTCGTCCAGGCCGCTGCCCAGTACGAGAAGCTGCCCGTTGACCAGCGCCCCACCGAGCTCATTGCCACCTACGAAACCCTCGCCGTGGACGGCGTCGAGGCTGGCACGCGGCTCGACGAGGCGATCGCCCGCTCCCATCGCTGGGGCGACTACCCCGAGGCCCGCTCGGCCGCCCTCCAAGCCGGCACGACCTATGCCCGCCTCGGCGACGAGGAAATGACCGCGCAAGCCCGCTCATTGCTCGCCGACCTCGACGGTCGCCAACGGCGCATCGTGATGATGCTGGGCGCCCTCGCCGCCCTCACCATCGCCTGGCTCGGCCTCTGGCTCTGGGCCCGTGGCCGCTCCGAACTGGCGTGGGACTAGGCGTGAGGCGTGAGACACACACGACGGAGGGAACCGGATGACATGGTCGCTCGTACTTCTGATGACTACACCTGTCACGTCGAGGGTCGTTCGGCTCCTAACGCCTAACGCCTAACGCCTAACGCCTAACGCCTAACGCCTAGGGACTGATATGGCTACCCGGCTCTCGCTTCCACACATCCAGCCCTCCTACGAAATCCGGCCGCGCATCGCGGCGTGGCGGGAGGCGGCTGATCGACCGCCGATGACTCGTCAGGAGCGGTGGCAGTTACTCTGGCGGATCCTATGGCTGCCCTACTGGCTCGGCTCCGACGTCGCCGCGCCGCGGCTCCCGACGCGGGATGCGCCGGTACAGGCCGCCGGGCTCGCGGGCGAGCAGGTCGCCCGGATGACGACCCAGATCGCGCGTCGTGTCTGGTTGCAGCGCGCCCTCACCATCATCGCTCGGGCCTGCTGGCTCGGCGTGCTCGCCGGCTGCGGCTGGCTCGTCGTCGAGCTTGCCGGCGGCCCCGCGCTCGACGTCGACGCGCTGATCGTACTGGCCGTCGCGTTCGCCATCCCAGGCGTCATCCTGGCCTGCCTCTCCCGTCCCACCCGCTGTCAGGTGGCGCGAATGCTCGACCGGTCATTCACCCTCCACGAGCGCGTCTCGACCGCGGTCGAGAATCTCGGCCGGGCCGTGCCACGCGACGGCGAACGCGCCTCGGTTGTCTACCTTCAGATGGCCGACGCGGCGAACGTCGTCACCGAACTCCGGCGCCACGCCGCCTTCCGCGTCCGGCCACCCGTGCGGGAGATCGTGCTTGCCGTCGCCGTCGGACTCCTCCTGGCCTCGCTCTACTTCCTGCGCGGCGTTGGCGGCGTGATCCCAGATGCTGGCAGCGCCGCCGTGCCCCGCTTCGTGCCCGCCATCGAGCGCTTCGAGCAGCAAGCCGAGGCCGCGGCCCAAGCGGCGGCCGAGGTCGATCCCGCAACGGTGCCAACCGTCGCCGAGGTCGAGGAGACGGCCCAACGGTCCAACGAAGCGCGGCGGGACCTCGAGCAACTCGGCGAGGCACTCAATGACCACTCGGTGACCCGCGCCGCCGCGGAAGCGATCGAGCAGGGCGACTACGAGACGGCCGCCAGCGAGCTCCGCGATCTCTCCGAGCGCACCGGCGACCTCTCCCCGTCGGCCCGCGAAGGGCTCGCGCAGGACCTGGAAGAGGCGGCATCGCAGATGTCAGAGGGCAGCCAGGAACTCGCCGAAGCCACCAACCAGGCCGCCGATGGCCTGCGACAAGGCGATGCCTCGGCCCAGGACGGCGTGCGCGAGCTCGGCGACGAGGTCGAGCGCACCGGCGAACAAGTGGTTCCCCAGCAGGAACTCAACCAACGCATGGAACAGGCCCAGGCCACGCACGGCGACAGCCCGCCCTCCGGCGGCGCCAGCGACGCCGCCCAGCAGGATCCGAGCGGCCAACAAGCGGACCAATCCGGACAAGAGGGGCAACCCGCCGACCAGGCCGGCGCGCAAGGACAGCAGCAACCCGGCTCTGGCGCCGACGCCCAGCCTGGGGAAGGGCAACAGGCGAGCTCGGGCCAACAAGGTGCGTCCGCCCAAGAACCTGTCGACGGCCAGCAATCGGGCGACCAGGCCCAGGGCGGCGGTGAAGGCGATCAGGCCGGCAATCCCGAGCAGCCGGGCGGCCAGCCGGGTGGTCCAGAGGGCGCCGGCGGCCAGCCGGGCGACGAGCAAGGGAGCGCCACCGGTGTCGAGGAAGCGCAGTCCGAGCAGGGCGCGGGCGCCGGCTCCGGTAGCGGCCAGCCCGCCACCGACGACCCGAGCGCCGCCGGCCAGCAAGAGACCGGCGCCGGTGGCGAGGGCCCGCCGGCCGAAGAGAATGTCAGCGCGCAGCAGCCCGCCGAAGGCGAAGGCCAGGATCCGGCAGCCGACGGCAGCTCCTCCCTTCAACTCAATGAAGGGCCGGACGGCGGCAGCATCCGCACCAGCGAGAACGGTGGCAGCTCCTTACCTGGTTCCGGCGCCGGCGCCACCGCCGGCAGCGGCGCGACCGTCCAGGGCGAGGTCGATGAGGCCGGCCCGGACAGCAACCGCGTCCCGCCCGCCTACCGCGGCATCGTCGAGGACTACTTCTCTGACCCGGACGGTGACTCGTGATGGCCGCCGCTGGCGCACGTCGAAATGACGGGTTGGGAACGCCCGGAGGGTCCTTATGCGCCTGACCCTCCCCCTCCCCTCCCTCGGCCGCCGCCGCCAGTCCGCCACGAATGGCCGCGGCAATCAGAACGTGCCCACCAACGGCGAGGGCCCGCTCTTCACCGAGGATCTCCTGGCGCGGTTGCGGCGGATGACGGTGGTCTCCAGCCGCACGATTGCCGAAGGGCTGACCGGCGAACACCGTTCGAAGCGGCGCGGCTCCTCGCCCGAGTTCTCCGACTTCAAGAGCTACAGCCAGGGCGACGACTACCGCCGCATCGACTGGAACATCTACGCCCGCCTCGACGAGGTCTTCGTCCGCCTGAGCGAGATCACTACCGAGCTCACCGTCCACGTTCTGCTCGACGCCAGCAACTCGATGGACTGGCGCGGCGAAGAGGGTCTCCCCACCAAGTTCCGATACGCCCGGCAGATCGCCGGCGCCCTCTGTTATGTCTCATTGTGGCATTTTGACCGCGTGGTGATCACGCCGTTCGGTCGCGAGCTTGGTCAGTCGTTCGGGCCATCTCATGGGCGAGCGCACGTCGTCCCGATGCTGACCTACCTCACCCGCCTGGAACCGCTCGGCGAAACCGACCTGCCGTCGGCGCTTGAGCGGTACGTGCGCGCCCGCCGCCGTCCCGGCATCATCTTGCTTATCTCCGACCTTCTCTCCGGCGACCCTGGGCAGATCGAGGATGGTTTGCGCCTCTTGCGCAGCCGGGGCTGGCAGACGGTTGTGCTTCACGTCGTCGACGAGGCCGAGCTGTCGCCCGCATCCGTCGTCGCCGGTGGCCTCGGCGGTCAAGCACAGCAGACTGAGCTGATCGAGGTCGAAATCGGTGACCGCCTGCGCCTGACACCGACGACGCGGGTGCTGGAGCGCTACGAGGAGGCGATCGGCGCCTGGCTCGCGGAGATCGAGCACGCCTGCAACGCGGAGCACGTCGATTACCTCCGCCTCCAGACCAATTGGCCGGTCGAATCGATCGTCCTCCGGTTGCTGCACGGGCGAGGGCTGGTGGCATGAGCGGCTTCGACCTGCTCGCCCCCCTCGGCTTGACCGCGCTGATCGGCGTGCCGCTCGTGATCCTCTTTCACATGCGGCACACCACGCCGCGGCGGTATCCCGTGCCGACGCTCCGCTTCTGGCTCGTCGCCATCCGGGAGCAACAGGAAGAGGCCCGTTTCCGCCGGCCGCCGCTGAGCCTGCTGCTCCTGCTTCACCTCTTGATCGTCGGTGCGATCGGATTCGCCCTCGCCCGTCCCGTCACCTCGTCCGCCCTGGCCGGGCTGGGCCAACGCACCGAGCCGCGGCACTTGATCCTGCTGCTCGACGGCTCGACAAGCATGACTGCCCGCGACGCGTCCGGCGGCCAGACCCGCTATGAGGCCGCCCGCGACGAAGCGATTGAGCGCCTCGACGACCTGCGCGAGGGCGACGTGGCGACGGTCCTCGTTCTCGGCACCCACCTGACCACGCGGGAGGCAACCGACGCCGCCGGCCTCAAAGCGCTGCGCGACCAGTTAGGGCGCCTCCCGGCCCCGGGCGGACGCGCCGACCTCAACGCTGCCCTCGGCCTTGCCAAGGACCTCATCCTGCCCGACCTCGACGACCAGATTATCCTGATCTCCGACGGCAAGCTGACCGCCGATCCGGGGATCGTCGTCGCGGTCGGTGCGCCAATCGATCTCGTCACTGTCGGCGATCCCGCGTCGCCGAACGTCGCCATCACCGACCTCTCCACCCGCGCGTCGGCCGCCAACCCGGCCGAGCGCGAGTTGTACGCCCAAATCACCAACTTCTCCGACCAGCCGGTGACGGCGCCGTACGAGGTTCTCGGCGGCGTCGTCTCCATCGAGACCGGGCAGGAAACGATCGAGCCGGGCGCCAGCGCCGAGCTGGTGACAAGCGTCCCGGCCGGCGCCACCGACGTCACGGTTACGGTCAACCATCCCGACGCGCAGCCGGCCGACAACCAGGCCTCCGCCGTCTTGGCGAAGGACGACGACCTCGCCCTGCGCATCCTCCTCGTCTCCGACGCGCCGATGACGATGCAGCGCGTCCTCTCGGTCCTCCCCGGCGCCCAGGTGACGGTCGAAGGGACCGACAGCCCAGCCGCCGAGCACGCCGGCGGCAACTACGACCTGGTCGTCTACGAGAGCTGGACGCCCTCGGCCAGCGGCCTGCCCGCCGCCCCCGTCCTGTTCATTCATCCCCCAGGGGGCGGGCTCTTCGAAATGGACGGCGGCGTTCTGGACGCTGCCGCCGCCGAGACGATCCGCGCCGAGGACCCGATGCTCTTTGGGGTGGAGCTGGCCGGTATCCGGTTCGGCGAGACCCCGGCACATGTGCTCGGTCCGTCCGATGTTGCCGTCGTCGCCACCGCCGAGGGACCGCTCATCTACCGCGGTACGGCGCCGGGTACGAACCAGCCGATGGTCGTGCTGGCGTTCGACGTCGGCCAGTCCAATATGCCCGAGCGCCCCGCCTTCCCGATCCTGATGGCCAACATCGCCAACGACCTGGCGCCGAGCCCCCTCCCCTCCTCCGTCCCGCTGGGCGAGCCGTTGGTCTACCGCCCCAGCGCGGGCGCGGCCGTCGTTCGTTTCGTTCCACCAGCCGGCGAGCCGATCGACCTCCGCGTCGGCGCTGGCGAGCCCGCGACCGGAACCGAAGCGGCCACAAGCGCCGAGTCACCCGCACGCGAGCCGCTGCGCGATGTCGCCTATGCCGACACCGGCCTATCCGGAGAGTACGGCGTCGTTGAGCTCGGCGCCGACGAGAAAGAGATCGGCAGCGGCCGCTTTATCGTCAACGCCGGCAGCGATTGGGAGTCGGACCTCCGCACCAACCCCGATCTGCCGGACATCTTGGGGACCGCGCAAGCCGGCGACGAAGTTGGGTTCGGCAGCACGCTCTCCGACCTCTGGCCGGCGCTTGTCGCGGCGGCCCTGGCGCTCCTCGCACTCGAATGGCTGGTCACGGTCGTGCCGTGGCGGCGACGCCGCCGCCGCCGCCGCGCGCCGCCGACGGGACGGGCGGCCCATGGATGATCTCTTCGGTCTCACTTTTGCCCGGCCTGACGCATTGTGGCTGCTGCTGGCGGCGCCGCTCTTCGCGCTCGCCGCGATCCTCTTTGGCGCGCGCAAGGACGATCTGCCGCGACTTGTCATCCCGCTCCGCGTCCTGATCGTCGCCCTGCTCGTCGTCACCCTGGCTGAACCGCTGATGACCAGCGGCGCCGGGGCGGTCAATACTGTCTTCGTCGTCGATCGCTCGCGCAGCATCACCGACCAGACCAGCTCGCAGATCAATACGTGGATCGAGGATGCGTTGGGGGAGGCTGACGCCGGCGACCGCGCCGCCGTGATCAGCTTCGGTTCGGCGCCGGTCCTCTCGGAGCCGGCCGTGCCCGCGGACGATCTAGGCAACAGTTGGACAGAGACACCCGCCGCCCTCGACCCCGAGTACACCGACCTTGAATCGGCGTTGGCCCTCGCCCGCGCCCTACCGCTCGGCGGCGCGCGCCGCATCGTCGTCGTCTCCGACGGCGCGGAGAACATCGGCTCGGCGCTCAACCAGGCCAGCCAGGCCGCCATCGACGGCACGCCGATCGACGTCGTCCCGGTCGAGGGCGTTGGCGAAAGCGACTTGCGGATCGCGGGCGTCACCGCTCCCAACGCGATCTGGGTCGGCCAGTCGGTCGCGGTTGTGGCCAGTGTTGCCAGCAGCGCCACGGGCACTGGCACGGTCGAACTCTTGGTCGACGGCGTGAGTAAGGGGGAGCAGACGGCCTCCTTTCAGGCCGGTCTCAGCTCGTACACCTTCCAGGTCGACAAGCTCACCCCCGGTTTTCACGCGATCGAGGTCCGCGTCAGCGGCGACAACGACCGGTTCCCGGAAAACAACGTCGCCCCGCACGCCCTCGTCGTGCGCGACAAGCCCAAGCTGCTGCTGGTGGCGCCGGCCGGCACCGACGTCGAGCTCCTCAAAGGCGCGTTGGAGCGCCCGGACGCGCCCGAACAGGGCGCGGAGGTGACCTGGATCGAACCCCAAAACCTCTCCTCCCGTCTCTCCGAGCTCGCCGTCTACGACGCCATCATCCTCAACAACGTCCCGGCCGGTGCATTGACGCACGATCAGCAGGTCGGCTTGCAGGAAGTCACCCGTGCCTACGGCCGCGGGTTGCTCGTCGTCGGCGGCCGGCAGAGCTACGGTCCGGGCGGCTACGCCGGCACGGTACTGGAAGAAACCCTGCCGGTCACGGTGAAGGTCACCGACGGCCGGGAGCGGCAGCGCATCGCCCTCCTGATCATCTTCGACAAGTCCGGCTCGATGAGCTACGACCCGCTCGGCGGCACCAGCAAGATCGAGATGGCGAAGCAGGCGGCACGCCTGGCGGTCGCGTCCGTGGCAGACGGCGACCAGATCGGCATCCTCGCCTTCAACGACCAACAGCACTGGATCGTGGAAATGACGACGATCGACGGCCAAGCAACCCGCGACCAGATCAACGCCGCCATCGACGGCGTCAGTTCCGACGGGGGCACCGAGATCTTCCCCGCCCTCTCCGCGGGCTACGACGCCATCCGCAGCGTCGAGGCGGATGTCCGCCATATCGTCCTGCTCTCCGACGGCAAGTCGCGGACCGGCACCAGAGAGAGCTACCAAAAACTGATCGCCGACTCCATCGGTGATCGCACGACCCTCTCGACCATCGCCATCGGCGACGACTCCGACACCGATCTCCTCCAGTTTTTGGCCGAGCAAGGCGGTGGCCGGTACCACTTCACCGAGAAGGCCGAGGACATCCCGCGCCTAACCATGGCCGAAGCGCAGAGTGCCGGCAGCCAGTCAGTCATCGGCGGCAGCTTCCAGCCGATCCAACAGGACCCCAGTCCGATCATGATCGGGTTCGACCCACGACAAATGCCCACCCTCGACGGCTATGACTACGCCGAAGCCAAGCCCGAGGCCCAGGTCGTCCTCACCAGCACCCGCGACGATCCCGTTCTTGCCAAATGGCAGTATGGTCTCGGCCGCGTGGTCGCCTGGACTGCCGACGACGGCACCGATTTCGCCCAGGGCTGGCGGACATGGGAGAACTTCGCCCCATTTTGGAGCAGCATGGTCCGCTGGACCCTGCCCGATCCCGAAAACCGTCCACTCCAGGTCACCACGGCCCGCGAAGGGCCCGAGATCGTTGTCTCCGTCACCGCGACCGGCGAAGCCGGTGATTATGTCGACCGGGCCGACACGACCGCCGCCATCGTTACCCCGGACGGCACGCGTCAAGAGCATCTCGAACTCGTGCAGGTTGGCCCCGGCGAGTACGAATTGCGCTACATACCGCCCGCACCTGGCGCCTACCGAATCGAGCTCAACCAAATGCGTGGGGCGGAACCGGTGTCGGAGCTCGCCGGCTTTGCCGTGCCGCCTTCTCCCGAGTTGCAACCGGCGGCGGACGCCATGCCTCTGCTCGAAGCCCTCGCCGACCGCACCGGTGGCCGCGTCCTCTCCCTCGACGGGCCCGGCGCCGCCTTCGACGGCGTCGGCCTGCGCGGCACGGCGCTGCGCGACTACGACCCCGTCTGGTTCGCCCCACTCAGTGCGGCCCTGGCTCTCCTCCTCGTCGAGATCGCCATCCGCCTCCGTTTCCTCCCCCGCCTCCAAGACTTCGCCCACCGCCGCGCCGCGTCCTGAAGCCCGGCTACCAACCGCCGGTCCGAGTCCACACCCTCGTCATTCCAAGCCCGCGAGGAATCGCCCCATCGCCATGAGGACGGGGCGATTCCTCCCTTCGACTCGGAAAGACGGGAATCGCTATCAGCGTCTAGACCGCTGGCGTGCGCATTTACGTGGCGACCGTAACTGCCGAATGGCGCCGCTTTATGTCTCGTCTCTGTTTGCCCGAGCGGCTGCCGAGCGAACAACGACGGGCGGTGCATCGCCGGCGAAATCATCGTCCACCCAGGTGGAACCCTCATCGACATCGATTGCGCCGTCCCCGATGGTCTCGGCAAGCCAACGCGCGGCGATCGCCGTCCAATCATCGACGAATGCGTAAAGTCCATGGGCGCCAGTTGGGTACCAGACGAGCGTGGCTAAGTCGCCACCGGCCGTCGCCAGGTTCATCGCCTCTTCCGGGGGCACGACAAGGTCGCGGCCGGCCCCGAAAACCAGGAGTGGACAGCGCAAGCGAGACAGCGCGACGGCGGGAGAAAAGTCATCAGCCACGTCCTCGAGCGAAACCTGAGCGCCGGCGATGCCGACCAACTGCTGGCGCACGATCGGATTGACGGACCACACCCACTGGGCCGCGTCGAAGGGCGCGGTGACAACCACGCAGGCGGCCATCCGGCGCTCCTGTGCTGCCGCCCGGACGGCAACCGCGCCGCCGAGGCTAAAGCCGACGAGGCCGATCCGTTCCGGATCGAGCGCGGGTTCCTCGGCGACCAGCGACAGGATGCCCTCGGTGACGTCATCACACTGGCTGGACACCGGCCCGACCGCGTGGGCCTCGCCTGTCCCTGGCCAGTCGAGCGCCAGCACCGAAAGACGTTGCGCCAGAAACGGGCGTGCCCACAGGAGCATTTCTTCTTTGGTCGTGGTAGCGCCATTGAGTAGCACGACCAACGGGCGCCGGTCCGTTGGCCGCGTTGCGCTGTGTGCCAGGTATCCGGGCAATTCGCTCGTGCGCCAGCGGACCGCGACACGTCGCGTCTCGGCCATCAGCAGCGGCAGCGCTTGACCAAATACGGCGACCGAAGCCGCGCGCAGGGCGCGTACGGTGCGGGCATCGGTGTCGGTGACCAGGTAGGCGGCGTGATAGCACATCGAGGCGTGCCGCCGGGCGGTGGCTGCCTCCTGCCAGCGGCCAGCCGCGTCTTCGCGCCGTGCCTCACCGAGATGGCGCTGCGCCGCGCGGTTCCAAGCTCCCATCCAGTCACCGAGGCCGCGAACTTCGCCGAGCGCGCGGTTGATCGTCTCCTCTGGGATCTGCATCGCGACGAATCGCGCCCAAAAGGAGCGGGGGAGCCCGCGGCCCGAGCGCAGGCGCAGGTAGAGATCGATCATGCGCGGACTCATCCGGCGGGAGAGTCGCCAGGCCTCGCGGGCGTACCGCCAGGTCGCGATCGGATCGCCGTGCGGTGTGTGGTCGGTTGCGGTCACGTTCGGCTCACCCAGGAGCGTTCGCGGGCGCGGCGAATTGCCGTGTCGACGGCGGTGGCTTCGTCGGCCAGGCCGGTAGCAATGACGACCTGTTCCAGGCGAGTCGTGCCGCGACGCAGGTATGCGACAACCTCGTCGACGACGTGTTCGGCAATGGATGCGCGCTCCTGTTCGTTGGCGTCGCTGGGAAGACCGAGGAGGGGCATCGCCAGATTGCGGAGGCGCGCCTCATCGGCAACTTGAAGGGCCGCGGCGATGGCCCGTTGGATCATTTGCAGGCGGGGCGGATCGCCCAGCGCCGGAGCGATGACGGCATGGATCACCGCCAGAATGCCGCGCTCGGCCAACTTCCCCCCGCCGGTAAGAAAGGCAGTGCCGAGGTCGTGGGGCGCGCCGGCCATCGCTTCGCGCTCAATCTCGGGTCCGGCGGCAAGCCGGATCGCGCTCACCGTGCCTCCCCCCATGATCCCGCGAGCGTTTGCCGCGTAGACGACGGCTTGCACCTGGAGATCGGTTGCCTTACCGGTCACCGCCACGACGATGGTCCGTCCGAAGCGCGTCCCCGCGGCCCGTTGTTCTTCCGTCATCATGCTCCCCACGGTTGGCCGCGTGCGGCGCTCCCGCCCGAGTCTACCATCCGATGGCGGGCGCCGGTCCACCCGGGTGGAGTAGGGGAGTGGAGAATTCGCGTCTAATGGACATAACGTTATAGCGCGGCAGGACGCATGATACTTCTAGTTGAACGCATCCGGCGATATGCGACGAATGCTCGGCGTTGGGGTCGCTTCCAAGAAGATGATGCCGGTGCCGTCCCAGGCGGGCGCGGTCACTGACAAGCCGGTCTCATTCGCCACCGTGCCGATGAGGCCGCCTTCGTTGGTGTAGATGCTCAGTGACGAGCCGACGGCGATGACAAGTTGCTCGCCCGACGGTGACCAGGCGAAGCCACCGGACGGGGAGGGGAGCGCACTCCAGATGCCGGTGCCCGGTTGACCGGTCGAGGCCACGATCAGTTGTCCGTTGGCGATGTACGCAATCAGCGAACCGCCGGGACTGACGACGGCCTCGCCAATGGAACCGTACGGATTGTCGTCGACGACAGACTCGCTGCCGTCCGGTGAGACGAGCAACCACGACGAGCTGGTCGGAATCAGGACGCCCAAACCGGACACGGCGATCGGTCGCTGGCCGGCGAAGCCGATATCGGCGCCTTCCCAGACGATCGCGTCGCCGCCGCCCGTTGCGCTGGCACTGTGCAATTCGACCCGGCCGGATCCGTCCGCGTATGAACGCAGGTAATAGAGCTGATCGCCGATCCAGCCGGCGGGGACGTCCGACACCGCGTTGCCTTCGTCGTCCGTACCATTCGTGATCTCGGTCGTGCCACCCAACCAGATGGCGACGCCGGTCTCGCCATTGGCCGTCGGGTACGCGAAGAGGAGGGCGCCGCTCGGCGACCAGGTCGGCCAATACGACGCCCCCAGCGGGGTCGCGCCACCGCCGAAGTCGCCAACCGCCAACTCCGATCCATTGACATAATACGCGAATCCCCCACCGCCCGGAGCGACCGCGAGCGGCGCGTCCGTCACCGCCGGCGCCACTTGCAGCGCCGCGATGACCTCGGCATCGCCCAGATCCGCGTCGCCGGCCGTCTCTGCTGTCGGCTCTTCAGTCAGATCAGTTGTGGGCGTGACGTCCTCGCCTCCAACCTCGGCCGTTTCCGTTTCATCCTCACCGGCTTGCTGAATGTCCGATTCAGTTTCCTCAGTTGGAGCATCCTCGGTCGGTTCCTCGGTCACTTCTGTCGGGGCGTCGTCCGCGGACGTCTCCTCTTCCGCCGGTTCGTCTGGTTCGTCGACCGGAACCGGCGTGCGGTCGCCGCGCGCCACGATCGGCGGTTGGGTCGGCTCTTCGGCAGGGGTCGCGGTCGGTTCCTCAGTCGGCGTCTCCGTTGGCTCTGGCGTCCGTGTAGGCTCTTCGGTCGGCGACGCCGTCGGTTCGGGAAGAGCCGTCAGCGGCAACGCCAACTCCTCCTCCTGGCCCGCCGCAACGGAGACCGGCTGCGCCTCCACCTCCTCATAGCCCTCGGGGAGCTCGCTGAAGGTCACCTCGTAGTCACCCGGCGGCAAGCCCTCGACCGCGATCTCGCCGTCCGCGTCGTTGGTGTCGCCTTCGTCGTTGTCGCAGATTTCGACCGTCTCCGGCCCCTCCAGCTCGACGCACGCGTTGCCGACCGGATCCTCGGTGTCCTCGTCGGTAACCGCGATTCGCAACCCGCCCGGTTGGAGCTGGACCACAAACTCGACTACGGTCGTTTCGCCCGCGGTCACGCTGGCATCTTGAGCCGTCTCCTCGGACGGCGCGTAGCCCTCAGGCAGTTCGGTCTGCGTCACCTCGTAGTCACCGATCGGCGCTTCGGTCAGCGTCATGTCGCCGTCGTCGTCCTGATCGCAGACCTCGCCATAGCCGGTGGAGTCGTAGCAAGCGTCCGGCACGGGCGTTCCGTTGTGGTCGACCGTGACCACCTGGAGCGTGCCCGTCGTTTGGGTATGCTCGACCGTGACCTCTGTCGTCTCGCCGACCTCGACCTGCACCGTCTCCGGGTCACCACCGGCGTACCCCTCCGGCACGGTCGATTCCGTCAACGAATACTCCCCGACCTGCACGCCGGCAATCTCGATCACGCCCTCGGTGTCGTCGGCATCCCCTTCTCCGTTGTCGCAAACCGGCCCGACGTCAGCCGGACCGCTGAGCCTGAAGCAGGCGCCGCTAACCGGCTGCTGGGTCTGGTCCTGGACCGCGATCCGCAACGACGCGGTCGGGATTGCGGTCGCCGTCGCCGTCGGCTCGGGCGTCGCGGTGGCGGTCGGTTCCGGCGTTGCCGTGGCGGTCGGCTCAGGAGTCGCGCTGGCGGTCGGTTCAGCCGTCGCCGTCGCCGTTGGTTCCACCGTTGGTGTTTCCGTCGGGTCCGGAGTAGGGGAGGGTGACGGCACCGGCGTCTCCGTCGGATCCGGCGTCGCGGTGACGGTGGGCTCGCCCGTCGGCGTGGACGCCGGCTCCTCCGTCGGCGTCGCGGTCGGTTCCTCCGTCGGCGTTTCCGTCGGCTCGGGTGTCTCCGTTGGCTCATTCGTCGGCGTCGCCGGGATCTCCGTCGGCGCTTCGGTCGGCACCGGCGTTGCTGTCTCAGTTGGCTCCGGTATCACCGTCGCGGTCGCGGTCGGTTCCGGCGTCGCGGTGGCCGTCGCGGTCGGCGGCACAGCCGTCTCCGTCGGCAGCACAGCCGTCTCCGTCGGCTCCGGCGCGGTCACCGCAATTGTTGGTTGGTCGGTGGGCGCCAGCGTCGGCGGCGCCTCGACCGTGACCTGGACGTTCGGTGGCATGGTCGCGCTGGGCGTCGGCTCGACGGCCTCCTCCTCCTCCGCTTCGTCCGGCGTTGGCGTCGCGAGCTGAGCCAGATCGCTGGTCGCGGTTTCGGTGGCGTCCCGCGCGTCGACGACGGTGCTGCTCGGCGCGGCGAGTCGCCCGCCGTTCTCGTCACCGCCGATCTGGGTAATCATGACGAAGGCGAGGGCGGCGACGAAGACCATCGCCGCCGCGGCGATTGGCGCCGGGCTCCAGCGCCCACCACCACTGAGGCCGGCTAACAGCCGTGCCCACGGCGATTGCC
>JBOGUE010000183.1:0-6016 GCA_050695955.1 Thermomicrobiales bacterium
CGTCGGAGCCGCGATCCGCGCCGCCTCATCGCGCGACAACCCCGCGTAGGTCAGCCACATGTCGGCCGACCAGCGCACGACGTTTTGCCACTGCGCCTCACCGTTGGGGTGCAACTGCCGCAGGAGGGGGAGCAGCGACGAAGCGTGCGCGGCGGCGTACGCGTCCAGATCGACGGCGTAGTTGTCATCTGCATGAAAGAACGCGCGCGTTTCGGCCCGCGCCCGCTCGCTGCCGCCCATCTCCGCACTGGTGCCGCCCGCGATCAAACCGCGGGCGAGACCGGGGTGGCGCAACTCCAATTGCAGCGCCACCTCGCCGCCGTCACTCCAGCCGCCCACGAACGGTCGATCGAGATTGAGCGCCCTGATCAGCTCGGCCGTGTCGTCCGCCAACACCTCGAAGCTCAACGCTCCTTTTGGATTTGTGGAGCGCCCATGTCCCCGGCTGTCGAACGTGACGACGCGAAAGCGCTCGGCCAGGCGTGCCGCGACGTGCGCGTAGACCCCGCTCGCAACGAGCCCTGGTTGCACCAGGATAACGGGTTGTCCCTGTCCCATCTCGTGAACAGACAGGTCGACGCCGTTGACCTTGACAAGACGGCCGGCCTCGGTCCCATTCGCCATCGCGCCCTTCTCCTCTGTTCCCGCGGTTTCGATTCTGATCGATCACCGACCCGATACGGCTAGCCTACCGGGGACGAGCGCGGATAAACCAGACTGGCTCTAGAATGACCGGAGGCAGGCTCGACCGAAAGAAACGTCAGGAGGTAAGCGTGACGGCGACGCTGCGCTGGGGCATCATCGGCACGGGGGCAATCGCGACCTCGTTCGCGGCAGGGTTGGCGGAGGCGCGCACGGGCCGCGTCGTCGCGGTGGCCAGCCGGGAGCAAGCTACAGCGGAGCGGTTCGGCGAGCAGTACGGCGCCGAGCGCCGATACGACGCCTACGCCGACCTGCTGACTGACGACGAGATCGACGCGGTCTACGTCGCCACCCCGCATCCCTTCCACGCCGAGTGGGCCATCCGCGCGGCCGAGGCCGGCAAGCACGTCGTCTGCGAGAAGCCGATGGGCGTCAACCACGCCGAGGCAATGGCGGTGGTCGAAGCCGCCCGCCGCCACGACGTCTTCCTGGTCGAAGGCTACATGTACCGCTGCCACCCCCAGATCGCGCGGCTGGTCGAGCTGATCCGGAACGGCGCGATCGGCCCAGTCCGCCTGATCCAGGCGACCTTCAGCTTCCGGCTGCCCTTCAACCCGGACCACCGCCTCTACCGCCACGACCTGGCCGGCGGCGGCATCCTCGACGTCGGCGGCTATCCCACCTCGATCGCCTCGCTGGCGGCGGGGGCGGTAAACGGCGCCCCGTTCGCCGAGCCGGAAACCGTCACCGGCACTGGTCACATCGGCGCCGAATCGCGGGTCGACGAGTGGGCAATCGCCTCGCTCGCCTACCCCGGCGGGATCGTTGCCCAACTGGCGACAGGAGTGGGAGTCGCCGGCGACAACGTCGTCCGCGTCGTCGGCGATGACGGCCGCATCACCCTGCCGGCGCCCTGGTTCCTGCGGGGCCACAACCGCACCACGCGGATCGTCGTCGAGCGCGGACAGGAGTGCGAAGAGATCGAGCTGACCGCCCCGGCCAGTGCCTACGCCATGGAAGCCGACCTCGTCGGCGACCACCTCGCCGCTCGCCAGGCTCCACCCCCGGCGATGGGCCACGACGAATCGCTGGCGAACATGCGAACCCTCGATCGCTGGCGGGACGCGATCGGGCTGGTCTACGACCAGGAGCGGCCAGGCGCCCGCCGCCCGCCCGTCCACGGCCACCCCCTCGCCCGCCGCCCGGATCACGCGATGCGGTATGGGGAGGTGGCGGGGGTCGGCAAGCCGATTTCGCGCCTGGTGCTGGGCGTCGACAACCAGCGGACAATGCCGCATGCGGCGGTGATGTTCGACGACTTCTGCGAGCGGGGCGGCACCTGCTTCGACACCGCCTGGTCTTATCAGGCGGGACTCTGCGAGCGGCTGCTGGGTCAGTGGGTGGCCGACCGCGGCGTACGGGAGACGGTCGTCATCCTCGGCAAGTGCGCCCACCCACCCCACACCCGACCGGCGGCGGTGGCGTCGCAGCTCGCCGAGAGTCTCGATCGCCTGCAAACCGATTATCTCGATCTGTACGCGCTCCACCGCGACGACCCTTCGGTGCCAGTCGGCGAATGGATCGATGCGCTGGATGAGCAGCGGCGGGCGGGGCGGATTCGGGCGTACGGGGCGTCCAACTGGTCGATGGCGCGGGTGGAAGAGGCGAACGCCTGGGCACAAGCGAACGGCCGCGCCGGGTTCGCCCTGCTGAGCAACAACCTCAGCCTGGCGCGGATGGTCGAGCCGGTCTGGGCCGGGTGCATCGCCGCCTCAGACCCCGCGAGCCGGGCCTGGCTGACCCGGACCCAACTGCCGATCTTCCCCTGGTCGAGTCAGGCGCGAGGGTTCTTCGCCCGCCGGCCCGACCCCGCCGACCGCTCCGACGCCGAGCTGACGCGCGCCTGGTTCGCCGCCGACAACTTCGCCCGGCTGGAGCGCGCGGCCCAGGTCGCCGCCGAGCAAGGCGTCGACGCGAACGTGGTCGCCCTCGCCTGGGTGCTGCACCAACCCTTCCCGACCTTTCCCCTCGTCGGTCCCCGCACCCTGGCCGAGACCCGCACCTCCTTCGCCGCCCTCGACCTGGCGCTGACGCCGGAGGAGGTGGCCTGGCTGAACCTGGAGCGATGAGGACCGGCATGGGCGCGTCCCAGCGGATCGTGTCGCCTGCGCCCACTTCCCCCATGACGCCTCCGAGGTCAAGCGCATCGTCGCCGTGCCGGTGATCGAGTTGTTCTCAACGTCGTCAGGCGGCAAGGCGGCAAGGAACTATCACGTGCTGATCATCGTCTCTCGTCCATGGGGCGTTACGCGGTGACGCCCGATGATAACGAGAGGAGGAGTGATGGTCCGCGCGTTGGCGCGCATGGTCGCGCCATTCCTGCTGATCCTTAGCGCGATCGCCGCCTACCCAGCCGCAACAGCACTCCCGGCCGGGAGTTGGCGACTCGTCGAAGCCAAGGGCTACGAGGGCGTGATCGTCCCCGCGGCGGATGCGCCCGACTTCTTCTGGATGGTGAACGGCCAACAATACGAGGAGTACTGGACCCCAACGGCCGCGAACATCGCGGACCTGGAGGCGGCCATCGTACCGGCCTTCGCCGCATTGCCCCCGTCGCTGGTCTCCGGGGAACAGCTCGACACCTATCGCCGCCAGTACGGCGGGTTCGTCGAAGACGGCCGGCGCCTGATCCGCATCAGCTTCTTCTGCGACGCCATCTTCCCACACGTTGAACAGTATTGGCAGTGTCGAACGATCTTCGCCGCCGGCGGCGGCGCCTGCTTCTTCCGGCTCACCTACGACCCGGCCAGCGGCGCCTTCTTCGACCTCTCCGTCAATGGGCCGATTTGAATATGACGGGCCCGCTGGCGCCCTGGTCCATGACCGGGGACACATCACCTCGTGACATCACTGTCCGAAGCAATGATCCTCTGGCGGCTTGACCGATCGACACGGAATGGAGACACGATGGTCCGGGTCCTCACCCTGGCAATGATCCAGGTCTTGCTTGTCGCATGTGTCACCGGCTCGCCGACCGTCACCGCGGCGCACACGCCTGGGGAAGCCACCGGCGCCCCGCGCCCCGGCGGCGCCGATCCGGCCAACTGCACGGTCGCGCCACGGTCGCTGGCGGAATTGCGCGACCTGGCCGGCAACGCGGCCGATCGCGATCCGCCGTTTGAGGAGACGACACCCGTGCCGCCGTCGGCACTCCCATCTGGCGAGCCGGCCGATCCAGGCACCGTTGCCGAGATCACCGCGGTGGTGGAGCAATTCATGGCCTGTCTCAACGCCCTCGACGTCCTCCGGACGTTTGCCCTGGTGAGCGATGACCTCATCCCCCGGATGGTGACCGACGCCGACCTCTCCCCGGAAGATGTCGCTGTATCGACGCCGGATCCTGCTCCTCAGGAGCATTGGATCAAGCTGGGCGAGATCGACGGGGTCAGGGTGCTCGCCGACGGGCGCGTTGGCGCCCTCGTCACGGCAGCTCCACCGGACAATGACGATCCGGTCTTCATGATCTTCACCCACACGGAGGATCGCTGGCTGATCGACGATGTCCTCCCGGTCGAGGTCGAGCACGAGGAGCGCTCCGCGGAGCCGACCGAGACCTCATCCCGATCACCGCGCTCTGCCGTGACCATCATCGATAGTCCAGCCGGTGCTGAAGGCGCCGCCCTGAGCGTCAGCGGTGGTCTTTGGGAGTCGCCAGAGGCGGCAGACATGCGTCGTGCCGGGAACTTTCCGTGGGACGGCGGCGTTGCAGCTATGTGATGGCCGACCTGACGGAAAGGGAACGTAGCATGAACCGGCGCACACTCTGTCAAGCACTCGGGGCATTGGGATTGGCGGGCGTCGCCGGCCGAGACAGCGCACAAGCGACTGCAGGTGAAACGACGCCGCGGGCGGCATCGGAGATCGAGACCGTCTGTGGCCAGACCGTCTCGTTGCGCCTGCACGAAACCATGACAACCGGTTCAGGCGTGACAATCCGCCTGAATGCGATCAAAGATCACCGCTGCCCGGTGGGCGTCGAGTGCGTCTGGGCCGGCTACGCGGAAATCTGGCTCGACCTCTCGGGGCCGAGGTGGGCAGAACGCGGGTATCCAGCCACGGAATACTTCACGATTGGCCTCGAGGATTCAGGCGTCCGGCGCTATGGCCCGTACGTGCTGATCATCGACACCCTGTCGCCAACGCCGCGACCGAGCATCGAGACCTCGCCCGACGAGTACGAGGTCGGACTTGTGCTCATTGAGCTGACAGAGCGGTAAGCGCCGAGTTGTCCTGTTCGGCGCGCCGCATCCACCGATTCCGTACAACCAACGCTCACAGCCACGCGTCCCGTCCGCGGTCGGGAACCGTGGGCGTCGACTCAGCGTCATGCCCAATGCAGATGGGTCGCCGTGTAAAAATGGTCGCGTACGATACAGCGGCCATGTCAGAAACAGGGGGACAGCGATGCGGTACCAGCGAGCTGCACGGATCGTTCCGTTTCTCGCCCTACTGACGCTTCTGGCATCGATGACCGGGCCAGCGATCGTCGCCCAGACCACCACGGCCGGCTGGCCGATGGAGGGCGGGAACCCGGCCCGCACCGGTGAGGCCGCCGGCGGCGATTCCATCGACGACCCGGCGCTGCTCTGGACGTACGGCCAAGCACTCTTCACCGATCCGCTTGCCATCGACGGTATGGTCGTGATCGGCGGGGCCACCGGCCTCCTCGCCGTCTCCAGTGACGACGGCGAGGAGCGCTGGCGCTTCCCGACGACCGCCCCGATCTTCGCCACGCCAGCGACGGACGGGACCACGATCTTCGCCGGTGACCAAAGCGGGTTGCTCGTCGCCCTCCATCCGGCCACCGGCGCCGAGCGCTGGCGATTCGACGCCGGCGCCCCCATCAGAGAGACCGTGTCGTCAGACGGGCTGGTCCTACTCGGCACCGAGGAGGGAACTGCCATCGCCGTCGACGCGGCAAGCGGCGCCGAGCGCTGGCAGTACGATACTGACAGCGAGCGCATCTTGCCGTCGCCGGTCGTTGACGACGTCGTCTACGTCGCGAGTTGGGACGGCGGCCTCGCCGCGCTCGATGCGGAAACAGGGCAGGAGCGGTGGCGCACCACCACCGGAGGCAGCCCGCTCCGGGTCGCCCCGGTCGTCGCCGGCGGCCTCGTCTTCACCGGCGGCGAAGGGGAGACCCTCATCGGCGTCGACCCGGCCAGCGGCGAGGTTCGCCAGCGCCTGCCGGCCGGCGGCTGGGTGCTGTCGCTGGCGGCAACCGACGACACCATCTACATCGGCACGAACGACAACACGCTGCTGGCCCTCGATCTGACAAGCGCAAGCGAGCGCTGGCGGTTCGACGCCGGCG
>JBOGUE010000184.1:0-3898 GCA_050695955.1 Thermomicrobiales bacterium
GTCGCCTGAGGCATGCACCGTCGAACCGATCACCTGGCAGGAAATCGAATCAGTCGCGGCCACCCAAACCGCCGGTTCGTCCTCGCCCCGCCAATCCTTCGCCATCGACCCCGCGCTCCGGCTCGAACTCAAGCCTCGACGAGAAGCCGGCCTCCTTCAGGTCACCGGCGGCGATCCCGCAGACCCGGCTACGATTGCTGATATCCAAGAGGTGCTGAACGAGTTCGTCGCGTGCCAGAACGCGGGCGGCTTCCCTCGCTGGTTGGCGCTGTTCTCGGAGGAGATCATCGGCGCTATTGGCTCTCTCAGTGGCGAGGGTGCCGACTTCTACCGCGCAGAATTACAAGCAACACCTACTACTCGTCCGCGCGAACAGTGGATCGGGTACTACCCGATAGCCGAGGCGCGCACCTTTTACAGCGGACACGTCGTGGTCATTCAACCCGCGGACATCAACTGGCTGCGCCTGCCGAA
The DNA here is from genome assembly GCA_050695955.1 of Thermomicrobiales bacterium. Classification (GTDB taxonomy): domain Bacteria; phylum Chloroflexota; class Chloroflexia; order Thermomicrobiales; family UBA6265; genus JBOGUF01. The sequence goes on from JBOGUE010000184.1 coordinate 475, forward strand.
CGAAACCATTGAGCCGGACCCAGACGACCCATATCTCCTCGTCAGCTTCGCCCAGGAGGGTGATCGTTGGGTGATCGACGGCTTCCAAATCGTTGAGGCACGAGACCTGCTTGAACAACCCTCGTCGTTCCCAAACGCGACAGTCGAGGCGACGGTTGCCACAACTCCTGAATTCACGCCGACGCACCGAAGCAACGCCCACATGCAGGTCAATCTTCGATCAGGACCTAGCACCGATAGCCGGATAGTCACCACTCTGTCCATTGCCCAACCGTTGCACTACCTGGAAGAAGACGCGCCGACCGAAGACCCCGCCCGCGATGGGCCGCGCTGGATGAAGTTCCGCACCGAGAATGGGGATATCGGATGGGTTCGAGAGATCGATGTCGAACCCATCAACGCGCCCACGCCGACACCGATTGGGTAGCATTGCCAGGATGAGTTTGCGCGCACACCTTCTGTAACGGCAACGGAGACCGCTGATGGAATATCTTCTCCTGATCCATCGCGCGGAAGAAGAAGGCGGTTATTGGGCCGAGGTGCCGGCGCTCGACGGCTGCTTTGTGCAAGGGGAAACACTTGAGGACCTATTGTCCGACGCCCCCGATGCCATCGCTTCCCACGTCGAGGCACTTCGAGACGATGGACAAACGATCCCCGACGAAAACCCGATTATCGTCACGACGGTCCGCGCACCCGTGCGAGCAGCGTAACCAACCCTTGCCTGCCAATTGTCACGTGTCGACGGCCTCGCCTTTGTAGCGCGGCCGCGTTTCCGGTCGCGCGCTGTTCGTCAGGATCACGCCGGCCAGGATCGTGGCGCCGCCGAGGATGAGGAAGGCGGTGATCCGTTCGTCCAGGATGAGCCAGGCGGAGAGCAGGCCGAAAACGGGGACGAGATAGATGTAGACGGCGGTCTGGCTGGGGGTCAGGCGCTGCAAGCCGCGATACCAGAGGACGTAGCCGACGGCGAAGGCAAGCACCGAGGCGAAGACCGCCGCCACCCAGCCCCAGCCGGACATTCCGCCGATCCGGTCGAGCGTGCCGGGGCGAATCAGCGGGGTGAGGAAGAATCCAACCGCGCCCGCGATCGAGGTGTAGGCGGCGACGTGAACCGGTGGGTAGCGCGCCAGCAGCGGCTTACTCAGCACCGTGTAGAAGGCCCAGGAGAACGGGGCGATGGCGACGATGAAGACACCCTTCAGGTGGCTGGTGTCGAAGTCCATGCCATCGCCGGAACCGTAGAGGAGCACGATCAGGAAGCCGAGGAAGGCGAGGGCGATGCCGGCGATCTTGCGCCGCGTCAGCGCCTCCCCGATCAGCACCCGCGAGATGATCGCCGTGTGGATCGGGTTGCTGGTCACGATCAGGCTGGCCAGCGCGGCCGGGATCAGCTTCTGGCCGTTGATCATCGCCAGGTTCATCACCGTAACCCCAATCACGCCGATCAGGACCAGGCGAATCGCGTCGTCACGCCGCATCGGGATCAATACCCGACCACTGATCGCCAGCAGCACGATGAACGTCACCGCCGCGCCGACCACGCGCACGAAGATGACGTCGAGCGGCTCCAGCTCCCCGAGTAAATACTTGACCGCCGTGAAGTTGCCGCCCCAGAGAACGGCAGTCACCAGCAGCGCGGCGTGGACGGCAAGCAGCGAACCACGTTGGGTTGCGATCGCCGGAGCGGTAACGGCGCCGGGTTGGGTCACGAGGCCGGCGTCCCACGGGTCAACATGACCCCAATTGTAGGGCCGAGCGCCCCGACGGTGCGCCTCCCGTCATGCCGAGCCGCCCCCCGTCATGCCGATCGCCCCACCCCCGTCATGCCGATCGCCCCACCCCGTCATGCCGATCGCCCCACCCCGTCATTCCGATCGCAGAGAGGAATCCCGTCCTCATCACACGAATCGGAGTCCGGGACGATTCCTCGCCACGGCTCGGAATGACGGGGCGTTTTCGGCAGCACGCTCCTACGTTTCATCATCCGCGATTGGCGCGGTAGGCGTTTCGGTCGGTGTGGGTTCAGCCGTCGCGGTCGCCTCGGCCGTCGGCGTCGTCGTTGACTCCGCGGTCGGCGAGGCGGTCGGTTCCATGGTGGGTTCCACGGTGGTCGTCGGTTGGGGAGTGATCGTCAGCTCCGCGGTCGGTGATGGAAGGTCTGGAGACGGTGCGATGTCCGGCATCGTGGTGGCCGATGGCGTCGGCGTGTGCTCTGTTTCAGCACCGGCGAGTTCGCCGCCCGCGACCACGAAGGCATTCGTTTGGGCGCGGCCAATCGACCCGTCGCCGCGCACCGAGGCCGGGCCGTCCTCCGCCCACGCCGGAACCACGACGTTCAGGTTAGCGCTGCCGGAGCCGGAGGTCGTCACCGTCGCGATTTGTTCATAGCTGCCGTCGCGCTGCCAGCGGATACGCACCGTTTCCCGTGCCCCATATCCACGCAACGAGACGCCGACCACCTCGCCGGGCGCGGCCGTGCCGGGCGTGAGCTTGATCCGCGGTGCGACGTCGAAGACGGTCGCCGCCGTCGTGCCGCCGGTCGCCTCGACGTCGTGCGGACCAAATGGCGACGCCGGCACGCGCAAGGAGAGGACTGCCTGGCCGTCGCCGTCCGTCGTCCCGTTCGCCGTTGCCTCATAGAAGCCGCGAAATGTCACCGTCACTGGTTGATTGGGCGGGAAGTTGGCGAGGGTGGCCGTCACCAGGCTGTTGACCGTTCCCCGCTCGGGACTCAGGTGGATCGAGCCGGCCGGGATGACGTCGACGGCATTGGTCTGCGCCCGACCGCCACCCGCGGCAATGGCGTCGCCTCGCACGGAGTTAGCACCGTCGGCCGCCCACGCCGGCACGGCAAGGTCGATGTTGGCGCTGCCGGTGCTTGACGTCGTGATGCGCGCGATTTCTTCCCAGGATGCGCCGTTCCTCCAGCGAATGCGCACGATTTCACGCGCCGCGTATCCACGAAGCGACACGCCGACCGTCTGCCCGCGCGGGACCGATCCCGGCGTCACCTTGATGCGTGGGACAACGGTGAAGCTCTCGCTGACGGTCCAATTTCCGGTGAACCAGCGGATCGTGTGTACGCCCATCGGCGCGGCTGGAATGCGGACGCGGCCATGGACTTCCCCGCGATCGTCGGTCTGGACCGAGTCGAGACTCGCACTGTCCCAGCGAACCTGCAAAGGTGCATCAATCGGGAAGTAGAAGAGGTCGAAGGCAAGCCAGCTATTGACGGTGCCGCCGACGTTGCTCACCGTGGCAGCTGGCGAGTTCGTTGAATCGCAAGATGGCTCCACCTCGACACGCGTCCGGCCAGCGGATGTGATGATGTAGGGCTGATAGTGGCGTACTGGGGTTCGAACCCATCCCTCCTCGGCCGCCCCGTCCGGGCCGTACCAAAGGAATTCGACGAGCACAACAT
>JBOGUE010000185.1:0-4404 GCA_050695955.1 Thermomicrobiales bacterium
CCTGACGACTATCAGCCGTCAGCTGTCAGCCTTCGGTTGCCAGGGCACGCCATGCGACCTAGTGGAGGGCTGAAAGCTGAAAGCTGAAAGCTGATAGCTGACTGCTCGCCTATGCCTCGGTCAGGTCGGTTGGGCGCTCGTCGAGGGTGATGGAGACGGTCTCTTCGGCGCCGTCGCGGTCGATGGTGAGCTCGACGGTGTCGCCGGGTGCGTGGCCGAAGATCAAGACCTCGACCAGGGAGTGGTCGTCGTCGATCTCCTCGCCGTCGATCGCGGTGATGACGTCGCCGGCTTGCAGGCCCGCCTCGGCGGCCGGGGTATTGGGTTCGACCTCCATGATCTCGTGGCCGGCGATTTCGCCGCTGTTGTTGAAGCCCTGGAGATTCTCCACGACCTCGCGCCCCTGGATGCCGAGATAGGGGCGATTTGCTGTGCCGTCCTCAATGAGCTGCTCGACCAGTGCCTTGACGGCGTTGCTCTCGATGGCGAAGCCGAAGCTGCTGTCGTTCGGGCTGTTGCTCATCACCCGCGGGTACGCCTTGGCGACGTTCATGCCGACGACCTCGCCCTCCATGTTGAGCAGCGGGCCGCCGGAGTTGCCGGGATAGATCGGCGCGTCGTGTTGGATCAGGTTTGGCAGATCATAGCCGCCTTGGGTTTCGAGCGCGCGGTCGATGGCGTTGACGGTGCCGTCCGTGACGGAGTTGGTGAACTCGCCGTACGGGCTGCCGATAGCGACGACCTGGTCGCCGGCCCGGACCGCGTCGGAGTCGCCGAAGCTCACCGTGCCGGGTACGTTCTGTCCCTCGTCGAGGTTCAGTTTGAGCACGGCCACGTCCTGGAACTCATCGACTCCGACCAGTTCGGCCTCGGCGGTCGTGCCGTCGAAAAAGAGGACCTCGAACGCGGCGCCACCCGCAACCACGTGGGCGTTGGTCACCACGTGGCCATCCTCGTCGATGATGTAGCCAGAGCCGGAGCCGACGGCCCGCGGTTCGTCGGATCCGCCTCGACCGAAGGGGTCCTGGATCGATTGCAGGTTGGTGACCGTGACAACCGCCTGGTTCGCCTGCTCGGCGATGTCGGCGACCGAGCGGTCGGTCGTGGCGGTCGTCTGATCGAGCGAAGTCAGTTGAGCGTCTGGTGTGGCGACGCTGGTGGCAAGCACGCCGCCGACGTTGAAGCCGGCGACGGCAATAGCTATCAGTAGCGTCAAGAAAGCGGTAACGGCGATGCCTCGGCGACGCCGTGTCGGATCGATTCTGATCGGGTCCATTGACCGATCGCTCCTTTCAGGGTGGAAGCGGTGCAGGCGGCCGCCCGGACTCCGACGCTGAGGTGGTGCCGCTCGCCGCTTGCCGTTGGGTCGACTGAACCCGGGCGCAACGTGTTGTCCGCTTCCGAGTGTCGCCCGCGTGGCTGAACGATCCCTGAATCGAACCTGAAAGAAAGCTGAAGAATGCGGGGATATCGGGTGTCGATTCCGTGCCTTGGGCGCCGCGGCGGGAATGACGCCGCGATGCCGATGGCGCAAGCCGCGTATCGGGGTCAGTGCTTGGGGCTGAGAGGACCGAACTGGTCCTCGGTTGGCTCCGCTCAGCAGAACCAGTTTTCGGTGAGGCGGGGCGGACGCGGGCGGATGACGGGTGGACGCGGAGGCGACGGGGTATCGAGGCCGGCGGCCTGGTGGGCAGCGTTCCAAATGCGCTCGAAGGTGTTTTCCGCCGCTTCGGCGTCCAGTGTGGCCCGTTCCGCGATGCGGGCGACGGACTGCTGTAGCTCGTCCATCCGCGGGTCTGGGTTGCGCCAGCGATAGGTGAAGTTGGCGGCATCCAGCGGACCGACCCAAGCGGCGCTGTCCGGTTCGTCCAACAGGGCCGAGCCTGGGGGCACGAGAAGTCGGATCGAGAAGTGGACCGGATCGACGTGGTGGATCAGACCGTGATTCGCGACGAAACGCAGCAGGTCTAAATACCCGTCCAGCGTCTCCCACGGCGTAAAGGGCAGGAGGGAAGGGCGCATCGGAATGCCGGAGTCGTCGAGAATTGCCAGGGCGGTCTCGACGTCGGCGCGGGTATGTCCCTTGTTCAGCCGATCGAGGACGTGGTCGCTCAAGGTTTCGACGGCGGAGAGCACGAAGGCGCAGCCGAGCGCCGCGAGGTCTGGCACAAGCCGCCGATGCTGGAGGATGTGCTCGACCTTGATCGTGGCGTCGAAGGTGACGGCGGGGTACTCCGCGCGCACCTCCCGCATGATGCGGAGGCCGTGGGTCGGGCCGTTGAAGAAGTCGGGGTCGCCGAAGGTCAAATGGCGGGCGCCGTCTTCGATCTGGGCGCGGGCGTCGGCCACGACGACCGATCGCGGCGCCGCGAAAAAGCGGCCGTGGTAGATCGGCGTGATCGGGCAGTGTAAGCAGGTGTGATGGCAGCCGCGCGTCGCCTCGACATAACCGGCGCGGATGATCGTGCCGTCGCGCTCCAACCCGGCGTATTGGCGCAGGGGCGGCAGGCTGGAGCGGTCCGGTTTTGCCGGCGGCAATCGTTCGAGAATGGGCGGCGCGATCGCGCCGCTCCTGCCGACGCCCCGCACCGTCGGTTCGTCACCGCCATCAAGGGCGCGGGCGAGGTCGACGAGCGCCGCTTCGTACTCGCCCCCGATGACGCTGTCGACGCCATGCGCGAGCAGGTGATCGGCATTGAGGGTGGCGTAGAGACCGTAGCAACAAACGTGGGCGTCCGGATTGATCTCACGGACACGAGCCGCGACGCGTGCCCCGAGTCGCAACGCGGTGTGCATTGGGACCGAGATGGCGACCAGCCGGGCGCGGCGGACGGTCTGCTCGTCGAGTGTTTCGACCGACATGTCAACGGCAGCGGGCGCGAAGCCGGCCCGGCGGAGGTGGGCAATGGGTGAGGCGAGGTTGAGCGGTTGGTGCCCGAGCTCGTAACACGAGATGAGCAGTACCGCGCCGGAGGCGGTGATTGGCATTGCGGGTGATTGCGGGCGGGCGAGTGTCGAGGCAGTCACGGGTAACGGTCGGTCCTCCTGGCCACTTGATACTCTATGCGGGGACATCGCGCAAACGATACAGCGCGTGTTGTGGGAGAGGAGCGTCTGTGACGTCGCCATATTTGACCGGTGAGATGGTCTATCTGCGACCGTTGACGATGGAAGACAAGGTGTGCGCGGCCGCCTGGTTTGACAGCCCGTTCCCAGTTGGCTCGTCGCGAGCGGAGGAAACGCTGAAGGAGGAGCACAAGAATCCATGGTATTTGGGCCAGGTGACCCGCCTTGCCGTCGTCCGTGTAGAGGACGACCAGGTTATTGGCGGGGCGACTGTCGAGCCCCACGGCGAGCGCCGGGCGTGGCTCTGGTTCAAGATGGCGCCGTGGCTGGCCGATGCAGACGATCGCCGCGCGGACGCGCTTCGCGTCGCGATCCGGTGGCTCCGTGACGACTTCGAGCTGATGGCGACCATTGTGCCGATCGCCGCCGACGAGGGCGCGACGATTGCCGCGGCAGAGGCAATAGGACTGGTGCAGAGCGTACGCCTGCGAGAGTCGCGAGCGCGACCGGGCGGGCGTGTCGATCTGCTCTACTACCAGGCACTGAACCCTCGGTGGGAAGTGAGGGACGGCGATGCGTAATCCGATGCTCGTCGGCGAACGAGTCTACCTGCGACCGCTCGAACTGGCCGATGCCGAAGACCTGGCGCGGGGCGCGGTATCCGAGCCAGAAACGTTCTTCCAACGCGGCCGCTTTCCCGCCAGCGCGATCGCCTTCGAGCACATGATCCGCGAGGTCAACGGCAAGCCGCACCCGCTATCCGAGATCTTCTTCGCGGTCTGCCTGAAGGAAGACGACCGGCTGATTGGCGGGGTTAACGTCGACCACATCGACTGGATCGACCGCACGGGCGAAACAGGCAGCGGGTTCCTGCCCGAGTTTCGTGGCCAAGGCTACGGCACCGAGGCCAAGTTTCTTCTGCTTGAGTACTGCTTCGACCGCATGCACTTCCACGCGATCCGCTCCCACGTCTTCGAGCCGAACAGCCGCTCGGCCGCGGCGCTCTTGAAGCAGGGATACCGCCCGGCCGGCCGCTTGCACTGGGAAGACATCAAGAACGGCGTTTATCAGGACACGCTGGTCTTCGACGTGCTGCGCGACGAATACCTGAAAGCGAGGGAGCGGTGGCGGTGCGAGATGCTCACGGCGTCGTCGTCCACGCCGGCAGCGCTTGATCGATAAGCGTCAGGGCCGTCTCGATTGAGCGGCGGCCGCGATTGCCGCCGCCGGGGTTGAGGCCGGCGAGGCTGAGCGCGGCGACTTTACCCGTGCGCAACACGATCGCCATCGCCTCCGCTGCTTGGCGTATTTCCAGACCGTGCTGGGAAGGAGTGGAAG
>JBOGUE010000186.1:0-7261 GCA_050695955.1 Thermomicrobiales bacterium
GTCCGATCTTGTCCATCGACCAGGAGAGCGCCATCGCGCCCCGCCGGCTCACCCGCCCGTAGGTCGGCCGCAAGCCGCTCACGCCGTTGTAGCCGGCCGGGCTCATGATCGAGCCCCACGTCTCCGACCCGATCGCGAACGGCACGCATCCCGCCGCCACCGCCGCCCCGGAGCCGCTCGACGATCCACCCGCCCACGCTTCCCGGTTCCAGGCGTTCCGCCCCGGTCCGGTCAGCGCCGCGTTCGGCTGCTCGTACCCGAACCCGCCCGCGATCTCGACCGTCGCCAGCTTCGCCACCAGTACCGCCCCGGCCTCTCGCAGCCGCTCGACCACCGCCGCGTCGTAGGGAAAAACCTGGTCCGCAAAGGGCGGCGCGCCCCAGGTCGTCGGGATGCCCGCCGCCGACAGCAGGTCCTTCGCCCCGTAGGGGATGCCGTGCAGTGGCCCCCGATCGACCCCGCGGGCCAGCTCGTCCTCGGCCCGCCGCGCCTGCTCCCGCGCCAGCTCCGGCGTCAGCCGCACGACGGCATTGAGCGGCTTGCCGACATCTTCTAGCCGCGCCAGCGCCAGCTCAGCCAGCTCGACCGGCGACACCGACCCGTCGCGCAGGAGTCGCCCCAGATCGGGGATCGTCGCAAAGGCGTACTCCTCCGGCGTCATCGCCCCTCCCCCCGATACGGCACGAAAATGCTCTCCGGCTCGTCGGCGTTCGCCAGCGACACCGCCCGCAGCTTCTCGCCGAACTCGATCGACTTCCCCACCCGCTCGCGCACTTTCGCCCACTGCTCGTCTGTCAGCCGGTCGCCAAACCGGCTCGTCAAGACGGCGAGCCGGGCGTCGGCCTCGGGCGACGTGACCGTCTGTTCTTGTCCGTCGGTGGCTCCTTGCCGCGATACTTCTTGCGCCAAAGTGGACCTCCCCTATCTCCATCTCCCGCGACGTCAGCGCCACTCGGTCGCGGCGCCACCCTCCCACGTGATCGCTTCCCCGTCGAGCACGCGGCGGTTGAGCGCGCTCGACCAGACCATCGAGGTCAGCAACTCACCGTGCATCCCCAGCCGCTCGAAGAGGTCCTCCAGGTGGGGGATCGAGGCGGCAGCGACCTTCAGGACCGAGCAGTGCGGCCCGCTCACCTTCACCATATCGAGCAGCTCGGGGTAGTCGCCCGGGCTCGCGGTCTTGAGCAAGCATTTGCCGGGGGCGCAGCGCATCTGGATGAGCGCCATGACCGGCAATCCGACCTTGCTGGGGTCAACCTGCGCGTGATACCCGGCAATGACCCCCGCGTCCTCCATCCGCCGCACCCGCTCCGCCACCGCGGGCGACGAAAGCCCGATCCGCCGCGCCAGCTCGTTGAACGACAACCGGGCATCCGCTTGCAGCTCCCGCAGGATCTTCCAGTCGATGCTGTCGAGCGCCCTTTCCGATTGCAATGCCATGAGCGCATTCTCCTTCCGTGTGCATGGCGATCATAGCAAATCGATCCTCAGTATCCATTCATCCCGCACGCGTTGACGACTAATCTTGACGTCAGGCTGGGCGACCGTCCGCGCCCGGCATGCAGTGAGGCAGGCGATACACATGGCATCGATCCTCGAGCACGGTCTGACCGGCCCCACAACGAGCAGCATCCTTGACGACGAGATTCGCCTCGAGGCGTTGCGGCCCGTGCAGCGGCGTACGCTCGTCGCGCTGGCCGCCACGCAGGTGCTCGGACTCGCCGGCCTCGCGGCCGGGGGCACGGTCGGCGGGTTGATCGGCCGCGATCTGCTCGGGGGTACGACCTGGGCGGGGCTGCCGCAGGCGTCCCTCGTCGTCGGCACCGCCGCCACCGCCGTGCCGCTCTCGCGCTATATGGCGCGCGCCGGACGACGGCCGGGACTACGGCTCGGCTGGCTGCTCGGGGCCGCCGGCGCGTCCCTGGTCGTCGCCGCTGTCATCTGGAGAAGCCCCGCGCTCCTCCTGGCGGGGATGATCCTGGTCGGCTGCGCCAGCGCGGCCGGCGACGCCGCCAAGTACGCCGCCGCTGATCTCGCCCGTCCGGCCGCGCGGGGCGCCGCCATCGGGGCGGTCGTCGCGGCCAGCACCGTCAGCGCCGTTGTCGGCCCCAACCTGACCGGCCCCACCGCCGGCCTCGCCCAGATCCTCGGCATGCCGGACCTGGCCGGACCGTTCGTGCTGGCGATCGTTGCCTTCGGCCTGGCCGCCCTGGTCCTCACCCTCTTCCTGCGTCCCGATCCGCTGCTGGTGGCTGGACGGCTGGCCCATCCCGCGGCACATACGCATGCGCCCGGCGCAACGCCGCGGACCCCCTTGTCGGCCCTGTTGCGCCGCCCCGGCGTATCGCTGGGTCTAGGCGCGATGTCGGTCGCTAACTTCGTCATGATCCTCGTCATGACGATGGCGCCGATCCATATCGCCGCACATGACGATAGCCTCAACGTCATCGGCTTGGCGGTGTCGGCGCATATCGCGGGGATGTTCGCGCTCTCGCCGTTGACCGGTCGGCTGTGCGACCAACTGGGACGAGCGCCGGTCATCGGTCTTGGCGGCTGCTGGCTGGTAGCGGCGGGCGCGCTCGCGGCGACGGCGGCGCCCCACGACACCGTGGTGCTGATCCTGAGCCTGGTGCTCCTCGGCGTCGGGTGGAACTTCGGCCTCATCGGCGGCAGCACCCTCCTCACGGACGCGGTGCCCGAGATCGATCGCCCGCGGATTCAAGGCATCGCCGACGCCTCGGCGGGGATTGCGGGGATGGTCGGCAGCGTCGCCTCCGGACTCCTGCTGGCAGCCGCCGGGTTCGCCGCGTTGGGTCTGGTGGCCGTGGTGGTCGCGGCCGGCCTGGCCGGCGTGAGCCTGCGCTGGGTGACGAAACCATCGCCCATGCGCGCCCCGGGCGACCTCGGCTGAGGTTGGCGCAAGAGAGCAAGATGCATCCATTTCTGAATGCAAAGTCGTTGGCGATGTTCTTTTCCACACGCATGGCGTTTCCGGCAAATTGATGCGCATTTCCATTCAATAGGTCCGCATTGGTTGTTAGTCTTGATCTCATACGAACCGACCGATCGTCACAATGAAGGAGGGTCTCCATGATCGGCTTTATCGTCTACTCGATCGCACGGCAGCGGACCGCCGATGAGGCGCGCGCGGCGCTCCCGACCAGTCCTGTCCGCCCCGACCATCGCACCACCTCGCCGCGGCAGCGGGCGAGTGTCACCCTGCGCCGGATCGCCGACCGCCTGGAACCGGCCTCCAATCGCACCGCGCCGACGATGGCCGACTGCCGCTAGGACCTCGCCGTCCTCCGCCGAGCAACCGATCGGCGGGCCGCGGCCGGCAACCTGCCCGAACGGGCAGGCGCCGACTCGCCAGCCGGCTGATGACTAATGAATCATAAGCATCTACGCTCGCATTGCAGCTCGCGACCGGTACCGAGACCAAGGAGAAAACGATGACGACATTCGAAGCGGACTACAACCAGCAAGTTATCGCGGAGTTTCGCGCCAACGAGGGACAAGTCGGTGGCGGGTTCGCGGGGGCGCCGTTGTTGTTGCTGCACCACATCGGGGCACACAGCGGCGGCGCACGGGTGGCGCCATTGATGTACCTGACCGTGAATAACAGCTACGCCGTGTTCGCCTCCAATGCGGGGAAGGACACGCATCCAGCCTGGTTTCACAATCTTCGCGCGCACCCGCGCGTCAACATCGAACTCGGCGCGGCAACGATCGCGGTGTCGGCGCGGGTGGCCGACGAGGAGGAACGCGCCCCGATCTGGGACCGGCAGAAGCAGCTCTACCCTGGGTTCGCGGACTATGAGGCCGGCACGTCCCGGCAAATCCCGGTTGTTCTCTTGGAGCGCACGCCACCCGCCGGATAGGCTCCCCGTGCTAACCACCAACCTGGATAGCGGAAAGGAATCAAATGGAGCGCTACTTCTGTGTCACGTGCGGCGCCCAGTTCGCGCCGGCGAATGAGCCGCCGCCAAGCTGCCCCATCTGTGACGACGAGCGTCAGTATGTCGGGCAGCAGGGCCAGCTTTGGACGACCCTCGACGAATTGCGACGCGACCACCGCAACGCCGTCCGACCCATCGACACCGGCCTGACCGGGATTGCGACCGAACCGCGCGTGGCCATCGGCCAGCAAGCCCACTTGATCGAAACGCGCGCCGGCAACGTCCTCTGGAACTGCATCAGCCTCGTCGACGACGACACCGTCGCCGAGGTCGCACAACGCGGCGGCTTGGCGGCGATCGCCATTTCCCACCCCCACTTTTTCACGGGGATGGTCGAGTGGAGTCGCGCCTTCGGGGGCGTGCCAATCTATCTCCACGCCGACGACCGCGCCTGGGTCATGCGCCCCGACGATGCGATCCACTATTGGCCGGGCGAAACGGCCGAAATACTGCCGGATGGCGGCTTGACCCTGATCCGCTGTGGCGGTCACTTCGCCGGCAGTTGCGTTCTGCATTGGGCCGAGGGCGCCGGCGGTCGCGGCGCCCTCTTCACCGGCGACACGATCACGGTCGTCAGCGACCGGCGTTGGGTCAGCTTCATGTACAGCTACCCCAACCTGATCCCGCTCGGCGCCGAAGCCATTCAACGCATCGTCGCCGCGGTCGAACCCTATCCGTTCGACCGCCTCTACGGCGGCTGGCACGAGAGCGTCGTGGTTTCGGACGCCAAGGCCGCCGTGCGTCGCTCCGCCGAGCGGTATCTGGCCCGGATCGAACGTTAAGCAGCGCGGCGGCGACGGCCTGGTCGCATATTGATTCGGGAACCGCGAACGCGAACCACGTTTGCCGACCCGGAACACGATCGCACAGGAGGCAGATAATGCCCACGTTCAGCGAACTCGAACGCGCCTACCTCGCCGAGCCACGGCTCGGGCGGCTCGCCACCGCCGATAGCGACGGTCGGCCTCACGTCGTTCCCACCGGGTTCCGCTTCGACCCGGACGCGGGCGTCATCCAAATCGGCGGCCACAACCTGGCGGCTACCAAGAAGTACCGCGACGTCCAAGCCAACCCCCATGCCGCCTTCGTGGTCGATGAGCTGATCTCCGTCAGCCCCTGGCAGGTCCGCGGCATCGAGATCCGCGGGGAGGCACAGGCCATCGAAGAAGGTGGTGACAATGTCGGCCCCGGCTTCGGCGGCGCCTGGATCCGGATTACGCCGACCCGCGTCGTCTCCTGGGGACTCGAGAACGGCTCCTGAGCGCCGCGCGGCCGGCCGCGTGATGGGCGCCAGTAAAGCCACCAGATCGAAAATCAGCAGGAATGTCCATTGACAATCGTGAAATATGTAACTAACATCGTTCGGGACATGGCGGACACTCCGCCATCGTGGCTCGGGGCGACATCGGACGGCTCATTGGCCCGGAGACCGGCGCGAACCTCCAGCAATGCTATGCCACGGAGCGGCGGGACCCTCGGACGCAATCTCACATTAACCGGTTTCGTGGGTCAAAACGGTATGGTCGCGGTAGGTAAGTGGATGGAGGATGCGACCGCGAGTAGGTATGCGTGCGGTGGGCGGTTGGACCGCTCGTCGGGAATGGCTAAAGCCTGAAGGATAGACAGCATGGCGCTCAATTCGGGATTGGCGGGTCGCGTCAACGACAACAACGTCAAGTGGTATACGCTGATCGCGGCCTGTTTTGGCCTCTTTATGGCGATCCTCGACAACCTTGTCGTCAACATCGCGATGCCGACCATCCAGACCGACCTCGACGCCGAGATGACCCAACTGCAATGGATCGTCTCGGCCTACACGATCGTCTTCGCTTCGCTCCAGATCACCGCCGGCGGCCTCGGCGACCGCTTCGGCCGCAAGCGCTGGTTCATGGCCGGCCTGGTGCTCTTCACGGTCACCTCGTTGTTGGCTGCCTTCTCGCAAAGCATCGAGATGCTGATCGCGATGCGGGCGCTGCAAGGACTCGGCGCGGCTTTCATCATGCCGCTCTCCCTCTCGTTGATCTCGGCCGCCTTCCCGCCGGAGGAGCGGGGCAAGGCGGTCGGCATCTGGGCCGCGATCTCCGTCTCCGGCATCGCCCTCGGCCCGGTCGTCGGCGGGGCGCTGGTCGAATACGCCTCCTGGGAGTGGGTCTTCCTGATCAACGTCCCGATCGGGATCGTTGCTTTCCTCGTCACCCAGGCGGTCGTCCGCGAGTCGAAGGACGACTCCGGCACGGTCGCGACCGACATCCCCGGCACCCTCCTCATCACCGGCGCCATCGCCTCGCTGACCTGGGGCCTGATCGAGGCCGGCGACCGCGGTTGGACCGAGGGGATCATCCTGGCCGCCTTCGCGGTGGCGACGGTGCTGACGGCGGCCTTCATCTGGGTCGAGGCGCGGACCGAGCGGCCGATGGTGCCGCTGCGCTTCTTCCGCTCCAGCACCTTTACCGGAGCGAACATCGACGCCTTCTTGATCGCCTTCCTGATCACCGGCGTCTCCTTCTTCATGACCCTCTACCAGCAGAACGTCCACGGCTTCTCGGCGATCCGGACCGGCCTGGCACTGCTGCCGATGGTCGTCGTGATGATGATCCTCTCCCCGATTTCGGGCGCGATGACCAGCCGGACGGGGCCGCGCAAGCTGCTCAGCTTCGGCATGATCGTCACTGGCATCGGCACGCTCCTCTTCCTGCGCAGCAGCGCCGACGCCTCCTACTGGGACATCCTGCCCGCGTTCCTGGTGATCGGCTTCGGCATGTCCTTCCTCTGGACGCCGATGACGACGGCGGTGCTCAACAGCGTCGAGAGTTCGAAGAGCGGCATCGCCTCGGCGATCAACGGCGCGACGCGGGAGATCGGCACCGCCTTCGGCGTCGCCCTCCTCGGTACGCTGGCCAACCGCGCCTACCAGGACCGCTACGCCGCCAACGACGATATCCAGGCGATCAAGGCCGACCCCGCCCTCGCCCCGCTCCACCCGGTGGTCGATAGGATCGGCGAGGGCGCCAGCTACGGCGGCCGCGTCATCTACAACGAAGGCTTCTTCCCCGGCGTCGCCCAGCAGGCGCCCGAGGTCGCCGCCACCATCGCCGACGTCAGCGCCCGCGCCTTCGTCGTCGGCATGGACCGCGCCGTGGTCTTCTCCGGCGTCGCCATCATCATCGCCAGCGCGATCTCCTACATCCTGATCAAGGACGAGGTCGTCGCCTCCCCCGTCGTTGACCCGGCCGCCGCGCCGGACGCCGAGTTCGCCGAGCTGCCGGCGGACTAACTCCCCTTCCCCCCTTTCCTCGGAGGCC
>JBOGUE010000187.1:0-4606 GCA_050695955.1 Thermomicrobiales bacterium
GTTGGAGAGACCGGCAGCGGCCGCGAAGATCGCTTCCTCCGCAACACCGCCGTGGATCGCATCGGTACCGAGGGCCATTTTGACGCCGGCCTGCTTGGCCCTGGCAACGCTGCCGGCGGTCGCTTCCCGGGCACGCGGGAACTTCTCGCGCACGGCCGCCGGCCAACTGGGATCCTCGGCGGGTCCGGGTTCGGTCAGAAAGTCGCTGAGGGCGCCGACCAGCCAGCGATCGAATTCGGCGATCCGGTCGAACTGGCGGCTCCATAGAGATGCCATGCTCGATGTGATCAACGCCGGCGTCGAGGCAATCATCGACGCCCTGCCCGCCATAGGCGTGGACGCAGACGGTCTTGCCGGCACGGTGCGCCACCGTGACAGCGGCGGCGATCTCCTCTCGACTGAGGCAGGCGACGACCGGGTTGGTCTCCAGCGTGGCGACCCCGCCGGTCACGAAGAGTTTGATGTGGTCCGCGCCGCGGGCGATGTTCTCGCGGACGACTCGCGTCATCGCGTCCACTCCGTCGGCGATGGCGACGAGGGCGCCGTGGCCGTTGCTGGGGATGAAGTTCTTCTCGCCGAAGAAAGGACGCGGGCGCGGGTCGTCATCACTATGGCCGATCGTTCGGGTCGGCGACCAGGATCTCGCGCTCTTTGAGATCGTGCAAGACGCGGACGAGGTTGTTCACGGTCAGCGCGATCGCCTGCTTGCCGAGTTCAGGATCGGCGACCGAGGCATCGCCCATGGTGCCGGAGCGGGCGAGGACCTGGGTCTGCGGCAGGCCGTAGGTGACGAGGCCGGTCAGACTGTCGCGATTGGCCCCGGGGTCGTAGTAGCGATGGTAGTAGCGATCGAACGTGGGAGTGACGTCCCGAACGGCATTGGCCATCTCGACCAATTCAGGGCGGATCGCCATCAAGCGCGCCGTCTCTCCCTCGTCGGCGTGGTAGACGAAGCCGGACGTCCAGAGCGGCCGGGCATCGCGGGCGAGGGCGGCGGAATAGCTATGGCCGATCACCGCATCGGGAAAGCGCTTGCGTGCCTTGATGGCGGCGACATCGATCGTGGCGTTGTTGCCGCCGTGTCCGTTGAGGAGGAGGATGCGGCGGAAGCCGTGGTGGTAGAGACTGGCGACCAGATCCTGGATGACAGCGATGAGCGTCTCCGGTTCGAGACTCATCGTGCCGGCAAAATCGAGGTGGTTGTGGGATACGCCGAAGACCTGGGTCGGGGCAAGGAGCGCGCCCGCTTCCCGCGCCGCCAGGGTCGCGGTGTTGGTGAGATTGATCGAGTCGGTGGCGAGCGGCAGGTGATGGCCGTGCTGCTCAATCGAGCCGAAGGGGATGATGACGACGCGCCCCTCGGCGACCGCCCGCTTGGCGTCCTGCCAGGTCATTTCGGCGAGGAGGACCGTGTGCCGCATGCCCATGTACCTTTCCCGTGCGCTGACGAGCTATCTACCTAGCTACCTACCGCTTGACGCCAAGGATGCCCATCGATGCGCCGCCGTTGGTGACGCCGTAGGTCTTGATCGCCAAGACGATTGATGGACCAGAGGGCGCCGTGACGACCTCCACTTCCTTCCCAAAGACGTCGCGGATTTGGAGAAGGGGTTGCCCCTGGTGCACCTCGTCGCCGAGCTTGACGAGCGGCGTGACGACGCCGCCCATCGTGCAGTGGAAGAAGTCGGCGCTCTTCATCATCACAAACTCGTCGTCGGCCAGGACGTCCATCTCGCCGTCAATCATTTCGAGGTGGCGCATCATGTTGACCAGGCTGCGTTCGTGATCGCGGACGTTCTGCTCGTGGAGGCGCCCCTCGCCGCCGCACTCGACGAGCATGGCGCCGATCCCAGCCTTGGTCACGCGCGTGAAGAGTCCGTCGCGCAACCAAACGTCGTCGCTCGCCCAGACAAGGTGGCTGCCGGCCGATTTGGCCAGGCGGTCGGAGGCGCGGCCGGCCTCGCTGTCCGCGGCGTGGTAGAGGGTGTAGTAGACGACGCTGAACTCGTTGCCGCCGCCATGGAGATCGATCATGAAGTCGGCGTGTTCCTTGACCAGATGCTCCGTCAGGTGGGCAAGCCGCCGGGTGTAAGAGCCGTTCGGGTCACCGGGGAAGACGCGGTTGAGATCGAGCCCATCGATCGGGCTCACCCGCTGGCGCGCCTCAAAGGCGGAGGTGTTGAGCGCGGGGAAGACGATCAGGGCGCCACGCAGGGTGCGCGGATCGACGAGTTCGAGCGCGCGCCAAATGGCGACGGTGCCGTCAAACTCGTCGCCGTGGGTGCAGCCGTGGATCCAGAGCGCGGGGCCGTCGTGGGCGCCATTGACGAGGATGACTGGTGTCTGGAGGGGAGAGTTATCGGTGCGGCGCCCGAGCTCCAGCCAGCCGTCGGCCCGGTGGCCGCGGGCGGCACTGGCGCTGCCGATCGTGATGACGTCGCGGTTGCCCTTCTGGGTCACAGAGTCCTCCTGTTGGTGGGTGGGTGGATAACGGGCTGAGCCTTTGCCGGTACCTGGTGGCTACGCGGTCGCGATCATCGTGAGGTCGATCATCTCGTCGGGGCGCGGCGTGAAGCCCTGCACGCGCGCGTTGTGGGCGTAGAGATCCTCTTGTTGGTGCAGATAGAGCGCGGCGGGGTCGTCGTGGATGATCTGGATCGCCTGGTGATACAGGTCGAGGCGCGCCTGCTCGTCAACCGTGCGGGCGGCTTCGTTCACGATCTCGTCGTAGGCCGGGTTGTTGTAGGTGCCGCCGATGGAGCCCGTGACGTGCAGATTCAACAGGGAATTGGCATCGGGGTAGAAGGTGTGAATGCCGATGAACGTCATCGGCGTGAGGGTGTTGTCGTTGTACATGCCGATCCAGACGCCCCACTCGAGCGGCTGCACGTCGAGTTGGACGTCGATCTCAGCGAGCATGCCCGCGATCGCCTCGGCGGTCTCCTTGTCGGCGGCATAACGGCCAGAGGGAGTGAAGAGGACGAGTGGTGTGTCGTAGTCGAAGCCAGCCTCGTCGAGCAGCGCCTTGGCCTGATCCGGATCGTACTCATAGGCCGCAACATTTGGATTGTGGCCGAGGATGTGGCTGCCGACCGGTTGGCCGTCGAGCACCGTGCCATGACCAGCCAGCAACTCATCGATGATGAGATGCTTGTCGACCGCATAGTTGAACGCCTGACGGACCTTGGTGTCCGCCATGCGCGGGTCGGCGGTGTCGAAGCGGACGAACATGCTGCGATTGCTCGTCTCGCCAACCAGGGCGAGGTTCTCATCCTCTTCGATGGTCGGGATATCGGAGATCGAGACGAGGGTGATAAGATCGACCTCGCCCGTCTGGAGCGCGGCGGTCCGCGAGGACGGCTCCGGGATGGCCCGGAAGGTGACCCGCGTCAAGGCCGGTTTCTCGCCCCAATAGTTGTCGTTGCGGACCAGCACGGCCCGGTCGCCGCGGACCCACTCTTCGAGCATGAACGGACCGGTACCGACCGGCTTGAGGCCGTACTCCTGGTCGCCGACCTCCTGGACATAGGCGGGCGGCACGATCGAGACGCGGCCGAGCTCGAAGATCATGAACGGAAACGGGTTCTTGGTCGTCAGGCGGATCGTCAGCTCGTCGACGACCTCGACCGCGAGTTCCTCACCGGCCAGACGCCGCCCGGTCGCATGGGTCATCGTCATGATGCGTTCGAGGCTGAACTTCACCGCCTCGGCGTTCATCGGTTCGCCGTTCGTGAAGGTGACACCCTCGCGTAGCTTCACCTCCCAGGTGAGGTCGTCGACGTTCGTCCACTCCGTGGCCAGCACGGGCGCATTCGCCTGCCGCGCGTAGTCGTAGTTGACGAACCGCTCGACGATCGGGGCACCGACATTTTCGCTCGCCGAGACCGTGGTCGCGTGGGGATCGAGCGATTCGGGATCGAGTCCCTGGGCGATGGTGATCTCCTGGGCGCCGTCCTGGAACCGTCCAAGTCGGCCGCTCGCGCCGGCTCCGCCAGCGGCGGTGGTGTCGCGCGCGGCCAGCAGTGCCGACGCGGCGGGCACGGATAGGCCGAGTGCCGCCGCGTGCCGGACGAGCGCCCGGCGATTCAGGCGTGAGGTTTCAAAGGACTCGCCGTTCGACGTAGGTTCCATGGCTGCCATTTCACTCTCCTCGTTGATGCTCGTCCAGTCGTGTCATCGAGTGAATACCGAGGCGCGAATTGCGATTGCGATTTCGTTTCCTCAACACCTCCTCACCATGTTGATCGCGGTTTCCCGGTCCCTAGCCCCTAGCCCCAGCCCTTAGCTGAACCGCACGCGGGGATTGACGTAGGCATAGAGGATGTCGACGGCAAAGTTGATGACGATGTACGCGAGGGCGACGACGAAGACAGCCGCCTGCACGACCGGGTAGTCGCGAGCCTCGATTGAATAGATGATGAGCCGGCCAAGCCCGGGCCAGGAAAAGATCGTCTCCGTGATGATCGCGCCGCCAAGGAGCGTCGCGAGGTCGAGACCGAGCACGGTGATGATCGGGATGAGCGCGTTGCGCAGCACGTGGCGATAGACGATGACCGCCTCGGTGAGCCCTTTGGCGCGGGCGGTCACCACGAACTCGGTACTCATC
>JBOGUE010000188.1:0-3793 GCA_050695955.1 Thermomicrobiales bacterium
ACGTCTGGCCGAATCACGGGAAGGATGCCGCGCCGCTTGGCGGCGCGGAGCACACCCAACGCCCCAACGACGGGCAGACCGGTTCTTCTGGCGAATCGTCGTGCATTACGGTCGTCGAGCACGACCCACTCCGCGTTGAGTTCACGGGCAAGGCTTATTGCTTCGGTTTCACCCGGCCCGAGATTCGCGGCGACGATGTCCAGCCCAACATCGTGTCGGAGTGGTCGCACGGCGATCCAATCCGGACGACGGACCGAGCGCGCGATTTCCTGGGACACCGCGGGCGGCACGATCAGCTCGCTCCAGAGTTGCTGGAGGACGCCAAGGCGATCAATCTGATTAAGCGCGATCAACGAACTCGCGTCCGCGACAATTGGCCCTTCACGCATATCGCGTCGCTGGCAGCTCGCTCGGCTTCCCAATCCTCGATCGTGTAATTGAAGTAGGGAATCCCTAACTCGGCTGCACGGTGAATGAAGGCCAAGCGCTCCATCCCCAGCAACTCCGACGCCTTTCCGCCCGAGATCAGTGCGCGGCGATAGAGTTCCATCACGATCATCTCGCGCGTCAACGCTTCGACCGGCTCGTCAACCGACCGCATGATCGCGGTGAGATCGTCATCAATGTGGACTGTCACCATGGCCGTTTGCCTCCACGAGCCAGCCTCTTCACCCGTCAATCGTAGCAGAATCGTGGCCCCGTTTTCGGTTTCACCCATCCCTCGCTGGCATAGAACGTGCGGCGACGGAAAGATCAGCCACCTTTACAGACGGTTCGGCCCATCGTGGGTCGGGGCCAGTGGCATGCTTTCGCCAAAGGGGGATACGAGATGTCTGCTGATCGACTTTCTCGGCGTACGCTGCTGAAGGGCGCCGCGGGCGCCACCGCCGGCGCCACCGCCGCCGTCACACCTGCTGCCACCAGAGCATCCGGCGGCTCATCGCGCCGTTCGACGTACCGCTCCCACCAGTCCGCGCCGCCCAAACGTGAGGGCGACAAGCTCGAGTTCACCTACCTCCGGCCGACCTGGGGTCCGGCCACCTACACCAAGGACGGGGCGTACGAGACGACCCTCGAAGAGCTCGGCAACGTCGAGATCGACGTCCAGATCATCCCCGTCATCGACTTCGACACGAAGGTCAATACGACCCTGGCCTCCGGTGACATTCCGGACGTTATCTGGGGCCAGATCCCCAGCATCGGCATCTGGCGCGAGTCGATGCTGCAGGGCGGCTTCGCCCCCCTCAACGAACACCTCGACAAGTATCCGGCCGTGAGGGACGCTGTGCCCGCGTCGATCTGGGAAATCCTGACCGCTGAGGACGGCAATATCTACTTCGTCCCCAACCTGATCTGGCCGGTCGTTCCCTTCTTCCTCTTCTACCGCCAGGACCTCTTCGAGCAGACCGGGATCGCCGAACCGACCTCCGTCGACGAGTTCGTCACCACACTCGGGACGCTCAAAGAGCAGTTCCCCGACCAGTCCCCCTTCTCCATGGGCTATGAGTGGCACGCCAAGGATCTGGCCACCACCCGCGAGTTCACCGAGCGTGGCTGGGAGCCAACCGCCGACGATCCCAACGCGCTCGAACCGTGGTTTGCGAAGCAGGTCGAAATCGACTTCTACTTCTGGCTGCAAGACCTCCACAAGCAGGGCCTGATCGACCAAAACTATGGCACGAGCCGCGAGCCCAACTTCTCCACCGACCGCTTCAAGGGAAACCAAGTCGTGATCGCAATTGAGAACTGGCTCAGCTTTCCCGACATCGTCACCAACCTGCGCCAGGTCGCGCCCGAAGCCAAGGTCGGCGTCCTGCCGCCGCTGGCGCCGTCCGCCGGTACTCGCACCGTCTTCCCAGTCGATCGCGGCTTCTACCTCTCCGCCACCATGGAGAACCCGGACGGCTTCTTCAACTTTCTCAACTGGACCTTGACCGACGCCTCCGACCTCCGGCGCTATGGCGTCGAAGGAAAGACCTACACCCTCTCCGGCGACCAGAAAGTGCCGATCCCCGACGTCGACCGCGAGACCGACTACAAGGGACCACAGATTGAGCCGCTCAGCTTCCTCGCCCCGTTCAGCGAAAAGCTCGACTTCGCGCAGATGCAGCTCAGCTTCGAGAGCTCAGGCGTCGGCGACCAGTTCGAGTACATCAAGGGCAAGTACGAGGAGTACGACCGGAACGAATACCCCGACTACCGCAACCCGATGGTGATCTCCCCGACCGAGGTCGAGAGCGGGACCCGCCTCTATGAGGACTACCTCCGCGCAACCGCCGAGAGCGTCGTCTACAACCACGATCTGACCCCCGAGGACTGGGCCGAAAAGGTCCAGAGCTGGATGGAGGCCGGCGGCGCCGACATCATCGCCGAGGTCAACGCCAACCAAGAAGACAAGTCCAAACCGGACTACAAGGTCTGATCGTCGCCGGTTTGGCGGAATGGCCCCCTTCCCCAACCCCTCCCCCGACGACGAGGGAGGGGAGCACGGGCCGCCGCGTTCGCGCGGCGGCTCCCCCTTTCCCTCGGCGTCGGGGGAAAGGGGGCTGGGGGGATAGGGGGCCGTTTTCCGCACGCGGAGGGTGATGCATGCGTTTCAAGGATCAGGGGATTGTGTTCGACGCGATGGTCGCGCCGGCGAACGGGCGGTCGTGCGCCTTCACGTCGATCGCGCGCTTGGCGGACGGGGCGGTGCTGGTCGGGTTTCGGAACGGGTCGGGAAGGGATGTGCCGGACGGGCGGCTGAGGGTGATGCGGAGCCGGGACGAGGGCGCGACCTGGGAGACGCTGCACGCGGGGTTGACGGCGACGGTCGATGGGATCGTGGGCAACCTCTACTCCGGGTACTTCACGGAGTTGGCGCCGGGGCGGCTGCTGCTGACGGCGGTCTGGGTCGATCGGTCGAATCCGGCGCTGTCGTTCGTGAACGCGGAGACGGCGGGGGTGCTGCCGATGCGGGTGCTGATCGCCGAGTCGGGCGACGGCGGGGCGACGCTGGGACCGTGGCGGCTGGTCGATCTGACGCCACACGAGGGGAGTTCATGTACCGGGCCGGTCTTCCGGTTGCCGGACGGGGCGTTGGCGTTGCCGTACGAGAGTTGGAAGGAGTACGACGATCCGCGGCCGGGGCTGCATGGGGCGCACCTGCGGATATCGCGGGACGAGGGGCAGACCTGGCCGGAGATCGCGACGGTGGCGGCGGACCCGGATGGGAGGATGTTCTACTGGGATCAGCGGATCGCGGTGCATCCGGAGACGGGGCGGCTGGTGGCGATGTTCTGGACGCACGACCGGACGGTGGAGCAAGACGTCGAGAACCACATCGCCCGCGGTGAAGCGGACGGATCCGGGTGGACGACACCGGCGGCGACCGGATGGCGAGGGCAGCACTGCGAGCCAATCGCGCTGGGCGGGGATCGGTTGGCGGCGGTTTATGTGCATCGGCACGACCCGCCGTCGTTGCGGGCGGTGTTGAGCGAGGACTTTGGGCGGACGTGGCGCTCGGAGAGCGAAGTCGTCTTCTATGACAGTTCCGTTGGTACGGAACCGGGGTCGGAGGGATCACGCGCCTTCGAAGATTTTTGGCAGGACATGATGGCGTGGCGGTTCGGGCATCCGCGCGGGGTGGCGCTGCCGAACGGGGATGTGCTGGTGGCGTACTACGCGGGCGATGAGCGGGCGGCGAGCGTGCATTGGGCGCGGATTGGTGTGTGACGAATGCTGAGTTGCGAGAAGTAATGAAGCGGCGTTGATTTCCCTGATTTGAGATCAATGTTTGGCGGTGCGGGTCCGG
>JBOGUE010000189.1:0-3366 GCA_050695955.1 Thermomicrobiales bacterium
ACTACCGGCCGGAAGACGACTCGGAGGTCCGGTTCGCGGACGACATTGCGCGGGTGCTGCGGTAGGCGGTTTGACGCGACCGCAATCGATTGCGGTCGCGTTATCGAAGATCAGACGGCCGCTACGCGGCATGTCGGGCTGCGCCCGAGGGGAGGGCGCAGGTCCCTCCCCTACGACGACGGGGCGTCTTCTTCGGGGCGGGGGGCGATCGAGGCACCGCCGAAGAAGGGGTAGTCGGTCCAGTCGGCGACGAGGTCAGCGCGGACAGGGTTTTCGAGGATGTAGCGGGTGGTTTCTTCGTAGTCGCGGGCGGTGCGGATGCCGTGGTCGTGGAAGCTGCGCTGTCACAGGGGGCCGGTGTTGCCGTGTGCCCACCAGACGCGGGTGGTGCGCGATTTGACGTCGGCGATGACGTCGACCAGACCGGTGGTCATGATTTGGATGATCAGGTGACAATGATCCGGCATGAGGCAATAGAGGTCGAGGCCCGCATTGCGTGCGGCGCACCGTTCCTCTATTGCCTGGACGACTTCCTGTGCGAACTCCGGATTGGCGAAAACTCGTGCCGATCTGTCTGCTGTTCCAATGGTGACGTGCCAGGCGCTGCCAGCCTCGCCAGATCCGACAACGCATCCTCAAACGGCCGCTGACGCGGCATATCGAGCTTCGCTCGATGGGGAGCGGAGTCCGGCGCAGGTCCCTCCCCTACGAACGACGACCGGGGGCATTTCAATTCCAGATGGCCTTGAGGAAGGCGATTTTTTCCTGGCGTTGGAAGGCGCCGCCGCCTTCGTGGGTGTTGTAGGGCCAGACGCGGATCTGTTTGGGGCCTTGGTAATGGTTGTAGGCGGCGTAGACTGTGGAGGGTGGGCAGATGGGGTCCATGAGGGCGACGGAGAAGAGGGCAGAGGCGCGGGCGCGGGTGGCGAGGTTGACGCCGTCGAAGTAGTCGAGGGTGGCGAAGACTTGCTCGATCTGGTCGCGGTGGGCTTTGCAGTAGCGAACGATCTCGTTGTAGGGCTCGGCGTCGGTGATCTCGGTGGCGCGGCGGTAGTGGCAGAGGAAGGGGACGTCGGGCATGGCGACCGCAACGTCGGGGGCGAGACCGGCCGCGGCGATGGTGATGCCGCCGCCCTGGCTGCCGCCGCTGACGGCGATGCGGCCATCGACGGCGGGGTGGGCGCGGGCGGCCTCGACGGCACGGACGGCGTCGGTGAAGACGCGGCGGTAGACGTAGTGCTCCGGGTCGAGGATGCCCTGGGTCATGAAGCCAGAGACGTGCGGATTGGCGCCGACGGGTCCGGGGTCGGGGGTGTCGCCGTGGATCATGCCGCTGCCCTGGCCGCGGGTATCCATCACGAAATGGGCGTAGCCGGCGCAGGCCCAGACGAGCCAATCGGCGGGGAAGCCGCGGCCACCGGAGTAGCCGATGTATTCGACGACGCAGGGGAGCGGACCGGAGCGGGCGCGCGGCAGTTGCAGCCAGCCCTTGATCGGGTGCCCGCCCCAGCCATTGAAGGTGACGTCGTAGGTCTCGATCAGACTCAGCCCGGTGTCGACCGCGGCGAAGACCGCATTGAGCGGGAACTGTCGCGCCGCGGCGAGGGTGTGCTGCCAGAAGGCATCGAAGTCGTCCGGTTCCGTCCGGTCGGGGCAGTAGTTTTCGAGGACCTCCAGCGGTAAATCGAACCGCGCCATTTCGCTCTCCCCCATTGTCCTGACGCCTACGCGGCGTTCCGTTTTACGCGGGCGGCAGTATCGCCGAGCGGGGCGGAAGACGGAAGGCGGGAGTATGATGCCGCGCGAATGGAGGAGGGAACGTCAGGGGTGAAGATCACGACGATTGGGGCTGGTTCGATCGCCTGGGGTCCGGCGATCAACATCGACTTTTTGAGCAATCCAAA
Organism: Thermomicrobiales bacterium; assembly: GCA_050695955.1. Classification (GTDB taxonomy): domain Bacteria; phylum Chloroflexota; class Chloroflexia; order Thermomicrobiales; family UBA6265; genus JBOGUF01. Next base: position 1,905 of record JBOGUE010000189.1, read on the forward strand.
GCTCGACGGCGCGGAGTTGATGCTGATGGACATCGACGCGGACGCGCTGGCGCGGGTGGCACGGTTGCTGGAGCGCCTGGTCGCGGAGCGAGGCATCACGAAGACGATAACGGCGACGACGGATCTCACCTCAGCGCTGCGCGACGCGACGCTGATTACGTGCTGGCCGCGATCGCGGTCGGCGGTGATCGTCTGTGGCGGTACGACGCGATGTTTCCTCAGATCTATGGCATCTATCAGCCGGTGGGGGACACGATTGGGCCGGGTGGGCTGGTGCGGGCACTGCGTCACGCCGGACCGCTGCTGAACATCGGGCGCACGATGCTCGCGGTAAGCAGGCCGGGCGCGCCGCTGATCCAACTCACGAATCCGATGAACCCATTGTGCGCGGCGCTGGCCGAACTGGATGGGTTGACCGTATACGGGGTCTGCCACGGGGTGGACGACACCGAGCGCATCTTCGCCAACCAGCTCGGCGTCGCGCCGGAGCAGGTCCACGTCAAAGCAGCGGGCAACAACCACTTCATCTTTTGCACCGAGATCACGGTCGATGACGAAACCTTTACCCAGGAGCGCTTCCCGGAGCTCGCGCCGCGGCTCTTCGACACTCCCTTTCGGGAGGAGGTCTACCGGCGCTTTGGTGGCATCGTCGGCAACCACAGCCGTCATCCGATCGAGTTCTTACCGGGATTCCTGACGCCCGAGTACGAGTACGGCCGCGCGTGGGGAGTACCGCCGCTGGCGGAGCAGATCGACCCGATGCTGGGGGTGCGTCACGACGCGGCAAGCCAGCAGTTGGAGCAGGCGCTTGCCCAACGGGAGCCGATCGCATGGCGCACCGACCGGCGGCTGGCGGGTTTGACGATCGACGCCGAGGGATGGGCCGAGGTAGGACACACACGGGAGGATCTCGACGACTTCATCGTGGCATTAGCAGAAGGTGGCGACTTCTTCACCCACCTGAATGTGGCGAACGAGGGAGCGATTGCCGGGGTGCCGGCAGCGTATAACGTCGAACTGCCGGTCATGTTCACACGGGGCAAGATGACCCGAATGCCCGTCCGGTTCAACGAGGCGATTACGGCGGAGATCGTGCGCGTCGGTCGCGAGCAACATCTAATCGCGCAAGCGTGCCGGGCGTATGACGAGGAGCTGCTGATCGAGGCGCTCAGCCTGGACGCGCTTGTCGCGAACCGGGACCAGGCGACGCGGCTGGTGCGCGAAATGGTCGCCTTTCAGCGGGAGTACATACCGGCCGCCTAACGTGAAGCAGCCGAGTTGACCCGGCGATGAGTCGCGGATCCGGCGTTGAAACGCCGGGCTGAACCTACCTACAGAAGCCCTTCCAGGGCTGAGAAGGACGGGGGCAACGGCTAGGTAGGGTGCGTAGATTACGGTTGGTCGCCGGTGGTCATCAAGTTGACGGAGGGAGACGCAACGAGCGACCTCGCCTGCATGGGCG
>JBOGUE010000190.1:0-9877 GCA_050695955.1 Thermomicrobiales bacterium
GATCAGAAGATCGTGTGCATTGATGGCGCGGCTGCTTCCACTGAGTGCTGCCCCAAGCTCGGCATGAACGCGCGCTGCCGGTATATCGAACGGCAGTACGTTGAACCCGGCAAGTATTTGTTCGACATGCGCTTCGCGCCGCATGCGTCGATTCAGTGAATCCGCGCGGTGGACGCCGACAAGCAATTCGGAGGCGGTAATGGTGGAGATCGCGATGACCTCTTCCACTAGCATCTCAGTCAGTCGGGTTACCGGATGCCCGCGCCGTTCCAACGTGATAAAGACGCTGGAGTCGATCACTAGTCCCACTCGGGAAACTCCGCCAGTGGCTGATTCGCCTGGATTTCGGCCAATTCCTTCCAATAGTCGTCGTCGGGCTTGGGGAGGGTGTCCCAGATGGCGATCAAGTCTCCGAGCGTGCGAATCTTTTTCGGTTGCGCGGGCAGAATCTCCGCAACCGGCTGGCCATTCCGTTCCACAATGAATCGCTCGCCTTTGTAATGGACGCGGTTCAGGATGTCCGACAGGTTGCGCGCAAGCTTGGTTGCGGTGATGGTCTCCGACATGGGGCAGCCTCCGCAGGGGTTCGCATGAGATTACACATCATATTATCACATTCGCGCCCATGCTGACCTACCTCGCTCGCCGCGTTGTCCTCGTCTTTCTACCGACGTTGCTGGGGATTTCGGTGCTCGTCTTTGGGGCGATGCGGCTGATTCCGGGCAGCTTCGTCGACGTGATGATCGGGATCGGGCCGGACGTCAGCCAGGAGCAGCGGGACCAGATCGCGCGCTCCTACGGGCTGGATCAGCCGCTGCCTGTGCAGTACGCGCGCTGGCTGGGGAATGCCGTTACCGGTGACTTCGGGGCGTCGCTGCGGACAGGGGATGCGGTCGCCGGCGTGATCCTCGACCGGTTGCCGGCAACGCTCGAGTTGGCGCTGCTGGCGACGGTCTTTTCCTTGCTGCTGGCGATCCCGATTGGGATCCTCTCGGCGGTGCGCCGCAACGGGGCGATCGACGCGGTGGCGCGGATCGTGGCGCTGGTCGGGCTCTCAGTGCCGAATTTCCTGCTCGGCACGCTGCTCATCCTCTTCGTCTCGTTGCGGTGGCCGGTGCTGCCGACAACCGGTTTTGTGCCGATTTCCGATGGGCTCTGGCCGAACCTGAAGTCGCTGGTCCTGCCGACGATCTCGCTGGGGGCGCTCCTGGCGGCGTCGATCACACGGATGACGCGCTCGGCGCTGCTGGAGGAGCTCGGCAAAGAGTACCTGACCGTGGCCCGCGCCAAAGGGCTAGGCAGCCGCGCGGTCGTGCTCGGCCACGCGCTGCGCAACGCGCTGGTGCCGGTGGTGACCGTCGTCGGCATCCAAACCGGGTATCTGCTGGGTGGGACGGTGATTGTCGAGCAACTCTTCGCCATTCCGGGGATCGGCCGGCTCGCGCTCGACGCGGTGTTGCAACGCGATTACCCGCTGGTGCAGGGGACGACCCTCTTCATCGCCGCCGCGTTCGTGCTGATGAATCTGCTTACCGACGTCGTCTACGGTCTGATCGACCCGCGGATACGGAAGCCCTGATGGCGACGGAACTGGCTGCCACACCGCTGTTGCGCGGCCGACCTGGAGGTCCGGTCGCCGCCGTTACGCGGTTCATGGGGCAGAGCCGGGCCGGCGGCGTGGCTGGCATCGTGCTGCTCGTCTTCGTCCTCACGGCCATCTTCGCTCCACTGATAGCGCCGGCCGACCCGGTCAAGATGAATACGATCGACCGGCTGCTGGGTCCAGGCGAGTCCGGACTGCTCGGCACCGATGTCTTCGGGCGGGACGTGTTCAGTCGCATCATCTACGGTACGCGGATTTCGCTCGCGGTGGGGGCGGTGTCGGTGCTGGCCTGCGCGGTGATTGGGACCGCGCTCGGTCTGATTGCCGGGTACGTCGGACGGTGGCCGGAGTACCTGATCATGCGGGTGATGGACTCGCTCTTCGCGTTCCCTTCGGTGTTGCTGGCGATCTTGGTCGTCTCGATTTGGGGCGCGGGATTTGGCAGCATCGTGATCGCGATCGCGACGATCTACACCCCGATCTTTGCCCGCATCGTGCGGGGGTCGACGCTGGCGGTGAAGCACGTCGAGTATGTGCAGGCGGCAGTCGCGGCGGGCGCGCCGACCGGGCGGGTGATCCTGCGTCACGTGTTGCCGAACGTCGCCGCGCCGATCATCGTCCAGCTTGCGCTGAGCCTATCGGGCGCGGTCATTTTGGAGGCGGCGTTGGGTTTCCTGGGATTGGGCGCGGTGCCGCCGGACCCGTCGCTCGGCTCGATGCTGAGCGAGAACCGCACCTATATGGAGCTGGCGCCATGGACGGTGCTTTATCCGGGAGCCGCCCTCGGCGTGCTCGTGCTGAGCATCAACCTCTTCGGCGACTCCTTGCGGGATTTGCTCGATCCGCGATTGCGGACAGAGGGATAGGTCAGCTTCCTAGCACGAGATATGATGAGGCGGTCGGGATCATAGATCGTGTAGAGGAATCCGCCATGTCAAACATCATTTGTGATCCAGGGCGTCCCGGGTGGCCAAAGGCGCCGACCAGCAATGAGCTTTGGGACTGGGTCGTTCTCCACAGCAATGACCTCACCGACCGGCAGCTCACCATCCTCGAGATGATGGCGCAGGGACGTACATCCGCGGAAATCGCGCAAACGCTCGAAATTAGCACCCGGACGGTCACGGCACTCATGATGACCATCTTCGACCGGCTAGAGGCGCTCACGCCGAGCAACACCGCCGTCTAGCGGATATCGCTGATCCGTCCTGACTGCCAATCCACTCTCCTTGTCCGCCGTTCAACATCCTAATTGGGGCGGCGCGTCACGCTTCGACGAAGCGCAGGCCGACGACGCCGATGAGGATCAGCGCCAGGAAGGCGAGCCGCGCCGGCGCGGCGCTCTCGCCGAGCGCGAGGATGCCGGCAACGGCCACGCCGAGTGCGCCGCAGCCAACCCAGACCGCCTAGGCGGTGCCGACCGGCAAGCTTTTGAGCGCGACCGAGAGCATGACGAAGCTCACCGTGGCGGCGGAGACGCCGATCACGCTGGGCCAGAGCCGTCTAAAGCCATCTGCTTCCTTGAGCGCAATTGCCCACACGATCTCCAATATTCCCGCGCCGATAAGGATCAGCCAAGCCATTATGGTCCCTCCCACGTTTTCTAAACGGAGATTCCTCCGCTTGCGGTATGATAAACGGAGATGTCTCCGGATGCAACGTTCGGCGCCGGGTTCGTTCTGGTAGGCTCTGCCGAGAGTGATGGGCGACGAGGAGGCAATGTCGTGACGCGAGAGGTAGGAATCGCGGGTCGTTTGCGCCGGGACGTGCCGATGGTCGATCGCGTGCCGAGCGAGCGGGCCGACGCCGCGCAGAACCGGCGGCGCATTCTCGCCGCCGCCGCCCAGATTGCCCAGAATCGGGGTGTCGCGCACCTGTCGATGGACGAGGTTGCGGTCGCGGCGGGGGTCGGGGTAGGGACGGTCTACCGGCGCTTCGGCGACCGCGCCGGTTTGGCCTACGCGCTGTTGGATGAGCGCGAGCGGGGTCTGCAACGCGCCTTCTTGCAGGGACCGCCGCCGCTCGGTCCCGGCGCTCCGGCGACCGTGCGTATTCGGGCATTCTTGCACGCGTTGGTCGACCGGACCGAGGAGCAAGTGGACATGCTGGTTTTTGCGGAGACGAGCACGCCGACCGCGCGCTTTGACGGCGGAACGTATGCGGTCTATCGCCAGCATGTGACTGGGCTGCTGGCTCAGGCATCACCGGACGTGGACGCGGATTACCTCGCGGAGGCGCTGCTTGCGCCCCTGGCGGCGAGCCTCTTCCTCTACCAGCGCCGGGAGCGGAAATTGACGATTGAACGGATCAAGGCCGGTCTCGACGATCTCCTGGCCGGCATCGTGCCGTAGCGCGGCGCTAGTCGTTTGTCGCCGGGAAACCCTGGTCCTGCCAGCGGCGGTACTTCCAGATGGCGATCGCGCGGCGGGTTTCTTGCAGGCCGCGGCGATCCATGTTGGAGAGCATGAGCAGATCGGCGTCCGCCGCACGGTCGATTTCCTCGATCGTCTCAAAGCCGTGCCGGTTGAGGACGTGGATCAGGCGCGGCGAGAGATCGAGCAGATCGACGGTTGGACGCCAGCGGCGGCGCAGGAGGCGGATCGCCTCCTCGGCCAGGCTCCAGACCAGGATCGGCGTCCCGATCACAATGCCCGAGATCGCTAACCAGCCGACGCTCAACATCGCGACCGTCAAGACCTCGTCGCCGGCGAGGGCGGGGCCGAAGATGGCCGCGGCGCAGCAGCCGACCAAGACAAACGAGCGGCGGATGGGGTTGATGGCGAACGGATCGGCGAGTTGATAGGTCGCGGCGTTGCCGCGCGGGCGCCAGGTCAGCATTGGATCTGGTCGCCGTCTGGGCGAACCGCGGTCAGAACGTCTCACCGTGCGCGATCCTCGTTGCGAATCACCATCGTTCGGCGTCACGGGTCAGGGTGCGACGGCCCGGTGCGGGCGGCGACCCCGCCGGTTGGCGAGGGTGGGCCGCTAACTCTATCGGCAGCCTCTCTCCAGGACAAGACGCCGGAGAGACCGCTGCCGTGAGATAGAACGCGGCAGACCGTCATTTGACAGGTGTACGTACACATGATATAGACTAGGTATTCCCGCATCCGCCGGAACGCGCCGCGACCGCGGGTGAGTTCCAGGAAGAATTAGTTGCCCGCCGCGGGGCCGCCGCCCCGGGGTCCATGGGTGCCGCGCGCCCGTGACTGCCCACTCCGCGCCGGGAAGCGAGGAGCAACAAGTCTTGGCCAGTCCCTGCGTTCGCCCGTCCGTGCCCGCGCACATCCTCAGTTCTCGTCCTCACCCGCCCTCCGTTCGATCCTTCGGCAGCAACTCCCCCAACTCGACTCGGCGGACGGCACTGCGAACGCTCTTGGGGCTGGCCCTCCTCCTCGCTTCTCCGGCGCTCCCTGCTCTTGCCGCGCCGAAGGCGCCAGAGACCGTTGAATCGGCGCGGGCGATTTCGCTCGGTGACGGCACCTACGAGATGGTGGCGACCGCGTTCGGGTCCACGGTCGACGGCTTGATCGGCAACGAAACGTCCAGCGGCCATATCTTGCGCGCAAACGACCGGTTGGTGGCGCTACCGGCGTGCACAGAGTCCTCCTGTCCGTGGCTCGACCGCAATGCGGGTGTCGGCGACTCCTGGGGGCCGCAGACGCTGTGCGCCGAGTCCGACGGCTATTGCTGGGTCGCGGTGGAGAGTGTCGAGACGGGGCGCTGCGCGGTGGCGCCGGTGCTCGACGTCGGGCCGCTCTTCATCCATGACAACTGGTGGGCGGCGAAGAGCCAGCGGACCTACCGCTTTGACCAGGGCGTGCCGGCGGCCTCGTGGGCCGGGGACGGATACGACTTCGGATTCGGACCGGGGATCAGCGACCGTGGCCATGACGTGCGGAACGACTGGACGCACGGGGCGGCAATCGACCTGGCGGCTGGGTCGTGGGTCGATCTTGGCTTGCCACTCGTGGAAGGGGTCGCCGACGTCCGGGTGACGCTGCTGTGGCAGGCCGGTATCAGCCATCACGACGCCTGCGGTGGTGGCGGCGGTGGGAACGCGACGGTGAACGACAGCCTGAATCTGCGCGGTGGTCCGAGCACCGGCGAGGGTGTGCTCGACGTGATGCCGGCGGGCAGCCGGGTGACGATCCTGGGCGGCAGCATCAACGGCTTCTTTCCCGTTCGCTACGGCACGACGCCCGGGTGGGCCTTCCGCGACTTTCTGGATGCAGACGTGGGCGCGAGCCGGCTCGGCGTCATTCTGGAGGATCTCAATCTGCGATCCGGCCCGAGTACATCCGATGGGGTCATCGACGTGATGCCGGCGGGACGCCTCATTGGTCTGGGCGACGTGGCGCGGAACGGGTTTGTTTCTGTGTCGTCTGGCGGCGCCGAGGGGTGGGCATACGCTGCCTACGTCGACGCCGGCGATGCCGGGTTCGATCGCGGTAGCACGAATGGTGTCGGCGGCGGCGACACGGCCACGGTGACCGAGGCGTTGAACCTGCGATCTGGCCCGAGCACTGGCGACGACGTGCTCGACGTCATGTCCGCGGGGGCGACGGTGACGCTGACCGGTGACCGCGCCAACGGGTTCGTTGCCGTCCGGTTCGGTGGACAGGCGGGATGGGCGTTTGCCGAATACCTCGATGGCGGGGTGGGCGGCGAAAGCACAACAGTGGCCGAGGACCTGAACTTGCGCGCCGGGCCGGGGACGGGCGAGGACGTGTTAGACGTGATGCCCGCCGGCGCTGAAGTGATCCTGACCGGCGAGAGCTCGCGGGGATTCGTCTCGGTTTCATACGACGGGCAGGAAGGCTGGGCGGCTGCCGCCTATCTCACCAGTGGCGGCGGGGCGCTGCCGTCCGCGGTGCGCACAGTGGCCGAGGATCTGAATCTTCGCACCGGCCCGAGCACCGGCGACCGCGTGATTCGCGTCATGCCCACGGGCGACAGGGTCGTGCTCACCGGACAGCAGGAGAATGGGTTTGTCTCGGTGCTGCACGACGGTCGCGAGGGGTGGGCGTACGCGGAGTACTTGGAATAGCGTGTATGGTATGATGCGTGTATGAAGCGCATCACCTTTTCTATGCCAGGTGACCTTGCCGCGCTCCTTGAACATGAACGGCGCCGGCGTGACGTGCCTGCCTCGGTCATCGTTCGGGAGGCGTTGACGGCAATGCTGTTGCCGGAAACCGATCAAGACCTCTGGTTCGTTGGCATCGGTCGCAGTGAGCATACCGATACCGCGCGGCGATGGGATGACATCCTCGACGAAGAATGGACGCTGGCGTGGCTTAAGGGAGAGTCGTTCGAGGAAGGACAGAATCGGCTGCAGGTTGCCGAAGATCCGGCCGAATACGAAGCGGGGGCGAATACCTAAGCATGTCGTGGGCCGTGATCGACGCGAACATCCTGTATGCAGCAACCGACCAGCGGGATAGCGACCATGAACGCGCCCGCAATGCGCTACGGATTCCCGGCGTTCGTCTTGTCATACCAATGTTGGTCTTGGCAGAAGTCTTTCACCTCGTTGGACGGCGGCTGGGACCGGACGTCGGGAGTCGCTTCGTGGCCGGTCTGGGCAGGATCGCGGTCGAGCCGCCGCTACCAGAGGAGTGGGCGCGAATCGCGGAGCTTGTTGGTCAGTACCGCGATTTTCCGCTTGGGGGGACCGACGCCTCGATCGTAGCGCTTGCCGAGCGCCTGAACATCGAAACGATCATCACCCTCGACCAGCGCCACTTCCGCGCGATTCGGCCACGGCACGTGGAGGCGTTTCGTCTGCTGCCAGAATGATCCGTAACGAGGGCCGCCGTCGGTCTATGCGAGCATCCGGAAAGTTGGTTCAAGCCTTGCTGCCCGATTGCCACGAGCTATCAAGCCAACCCACCCGGTTAATCATTTCCTCCGCGGTTACTTGATCGAGAAGATTGAGTAAGCGCTGGAGAACGACGCTGTATCCAAGGCGAGGTGGCGCCACCGAGACGATGATTCCCGCGTGGTCATCGCCCCGCGCATACCATTCGCTTGCAATATGCAGAAAATCACTCCGGTCGTACGTGAAGAGTACGCGGCCATGTTGTGTCGCCCATCGAAGGTGGGCATCATCTTCGAATGCGTGGTGACCGGCATCGCGGGTCACAACCACGTCGAAGTCGTCATGGCGGAAATCCTCCGCGAGTTGCGGGTGGACGTTATGGTCGAGGTAGAGGCGAATCGAAATTCCCTGGATCGCCACTACTCGGCCATTTCCTCGGGCAAGGTCTCCCAGGTGTAGATCCGCGCATTGGCAGGGATCTCTGTCAGTGCCGCATATTGCCGCGGAAGCAGCAAGGTCCCGTTCATGTACACCAGGTTGTGTTTCCTCATAACATTGCGGAGCTTGTGGCGCTCTTGGTGGTGCGCGATCTCCTCGGGGTGATCGTACGCGTAACTGAGCGCGTCGAAAATCTGAGCGTGCGTGAGCCATGGAAACGACTCGATGATCTCGTCCGGTGACGTGCCGGCTTCGGACAGTTCATAGATCTGTCTGACCGGCATTCGCGTGTCCTCTATTCGCGGCTCACCACCCAGCGTATCCATGCTTTTGACGATGTGCGGGTGCTCGGTGCGCTCGATTGGCGCGGGGCGTCGTTCGACCGTGGTTGCCATAGTCGTTACTCCCACTCGATGGTCGCGGGCGGTTTGGAGGAGATGTCGTAGACCACGCGGTTGATGCCGCGAACCTCGTTGACGATGCGGTTGCTGATCTTGGCCAACAGATCGTAGGGGAGGCGTGCCCAGTCTGCCGTCATCGCGTCCTGGCTGGCGATGGCGCGGACGGCGCAAACGCGAGCATAGGTGCGGTAGTCGCCCATGACGCCGGTGGAGTTGACGGGCAGGAGGACCGCGAAGTATTGCCAGACATCGCGCGCGTGTCCTGCCGCCTCGATCTCGTCGCGCACGATGGCATCAGCGCGGCGCAGCAAGTCGAGGTCCGTCTCCTTGATTTCGCCTAACAGGCGGACCGCCAGGCCGGGACCGGGGAAGGGTTGGCGCTCGACGATCTCCTCCGGCAGGCCGAGGGAGCGGCCGACAGCCCGCACCTCGTCTTTGAACAAGAACTTCAGCGGCTCCACGAGCGCGAATTGCATGTCCTCCGGCAGCCCGCCGACGTTGTGGTGCGTCTTGATCTTGGCGGCCGCCTTGGTGTCCTTTGTCGTGCTCTCGATGACGTCGGGATAGAGCGTACCCTGTGCCAGGAACGCGAAGGGGCCGTGCTTATCGGCTTCCGCTTCGAAGACGCGGACGAACTCCGCGCCGACGATCTTGCGTTTCTCCTCCGGGTCGGTGACGCCTACCAGGCGTAGCAAGAACCGCTCGGTAGCGTCGACGTAGACGAGTGGCATGCCGAAATGGCGGGCAAAGACCTGCTGTACCAGGTCCGCCTCGCCGAGCCGGAGCAAACCGTTGTTGACGAAGACCGGGGTGAGCTGATCCCCGATCGCCTTGTGGATCAAGGCGGCGGCGACCGAGGAATCGACGCCGCCGCTGAGGGCGAGCAGAACGCGGCCGTCGCCGACCTTCGACTTGATATCTCGCATCGACGCCTCGATGAAGGATTCCGAGCTCCAGGTCGCGGCGCAGTCGCAGATGCGGCAGAGGAAGTTGCGCAGCACCTCCGACCCGAGCGGCGTGTGCGCGACCTCGGGGTGGAACTGGATGCCGACCAGTGCGCCGCGCCCCAACGCGGCAATCGGGGCGTTATCGGTGTGGGCGAGCGAATGAAACCCGGGCGGCAGCGACTCGACGTGGTCACCGTGGCTCATCCAGACGGCCAGCTCGCGCGGCAGGTCGGCGAAAAGTGGGTTGTCGCCGTTGGCGGCGACCTGGATCGTCGCCGGACCGTATTCCCGTCGCTCGGCCGGCGCGACCTGCCCGCCGAGGGCGTGGGCCAGCAGTTGCATGCCATAACAGATGCCGAGGACCGGTAGTCCCTGCTCGAGGACCCAGGTTGGCAGTTGAGGCGCTCCCGGCTCGTAAACGCTGGCTGGTCCGCCGGAGAGGATGATTCCTTTCGGGTGGAGGGGCGCGATGTCTGCCCATGGGGCGTCGTGCGGCACCAACTCGCAGTAGACGCCGCACTCCCGCACGCGACGGGTGATGAGCTGGCTGTACTGCGACCCAAAGTCGAGCACCACGACCGCATCGACCGGCGTGCCGATCGCCTGATCCTGACCGAGGAGATGGGCCGACTCGGCGATTGGCGGCTCGGTAGTCTGCACCTGG
>JBOGUE010000191.1:0-6899 GCA_050695955.1 Thermomicrobiales bacterium
ACGTAGCTTCTAACGCCTAACGCCTAACGCCTAACGCCTGATTGGAGGAAGCCATGTCAACAAAGACCCGACCAAACATCCTGCTCATCTGCACCGACCAGCAGCGGTACGATGCGCTGGGGTGCTACGGCAACCCGCATATCCAAACGCCGGCGATTGACGCCCTGGCGGGCGAAGGCGTCCTCTTCGAGCAGTGCTACGTGCAGAACCCGGTCTGCTCCCCGGCGCGAGCCAGTCTGATGACGGGACAGTACGTCCATAACCACGGCCTCTGGGCCAATGGCGTCTCCTTGCCGCGGGAGGCCCCGATGTTCACGCGGGCACTGGCAGACGGCGGCTACGACCGCGGTCTGATCGGCAAGATGCATCTCGGCGCGGCCTTCGGCGGGCGGACCGAGGAGCGCCTCGACGACGGCTTCCGCGTCTTCGAATGGGCGCACGACCCCTCCCACCGTTCCCCCGAGAACCAGTACCACCGCTGGCTCGAAGCCAATCACCCCGATCTCTATGCCGAGGCCGTCTCCAGAGGTCGCGACCAGGGCGACGGGGCGATCACCTTCGACAACATGCCGACCGCGGCGCACTACAGTCATTGGGTCGGCGAGCGCACCATCGACTTCCTCGAGCGCGGACGCGACGCGGATCGCCCCTTCTTCCTGTGGGCCAACTTCTACGATCCCCACCATCCCTTCATCGCGCCCCAGGAATACCTCGACCGCTACGACCCGGCCGCGCTCCCCACACCGATCAACCACCCCGGCGCGCTCGCCACGAAACCTCCCATCCAGGCCGACATCTCGCGGGCCGCCTATGCCGGTCACGCCCGCGGCTTCGCCACCTACGACGCCGGCGAGATCCAGCAGATCGTCGCTGCCTACTACGCCATGATCAGCCTCATCGACGACGAGACGCGTCGCATCCTCGCCAAACTCGACGCCCTCGGTCTGGCCAACGACACCCTTGTCGTCTTCACCAGCGACCACGGCGAGATGCTTGGCGACCACGAACTCCTGCTCAAGGGTCCGATGTTCTACGAGGGCGCTGTCCGCGTCCCCCTTATCTTGCGCTGGCCCGGCCACCTCCCCGCCGGGGCACGCCGCCCTGACCTCGTCCAGTGGATGGACCTTTGCTCTACGTTCCTCGAGGTCGCGGGCCTGCCGCCGCTACCAGGCGCACAGGCCGAAAGCCTGCTTCCCCTCGCCCGCTCCGACAATGACGCGACCGACCGCGGCTGGGCTATCTGCGAGTACCGCGACAGCGGCCATCCCTACGACCCGCCCGTCCACGTCACCATGCTGCGCCGCGGCAACCACAAGATCTGCGTCCACCACGGACCCCCCGCCAGCGACCGCCCCCGCGCCGGCGAGCTCTACGACCTCGCCGCCGATCCCAACGAACTGAGTAACCTCTGGGACGACCCATCCGCCGCCCCCGTCCGTGCCGACCTCGAACGCTTCCTGCTCGACATCCTCGTCGCCACCGAGGACCGCTCCCAACCTCGCGAGGCGTTCTGGTAGGGCTCAGAGCGGTTTCCTCTGAGCGGTTGCGCGGGTGGTACATTCAAGAGACAACCCGCCGCTCGCGCCAATGCGAGATCCGGCATCATCGATTCATGGAGCGAGAGGACGACAGATTGGGGTATCTCTCGGAGCGCAAGCAAGTACAACGCACCGGAAACGTGACGCTTCGACCTTCAACACCCTGGACCGCGACCATCCACGCCTTGTTGCGGCACCTCGAAACGGTCGGGTTCAGCGGTGCGCCGCGTATCGTCGGGACGGGCGTTGACCCCACCGGACGCGAGACCGTCGAGTTCATCGCGGGCGAGGTCGTGCCCCAACGCGTCTGGAGCGACGAGGGCATCTTCGATCTCGGTCAGTTGCTCAACCGGTTGCACCAAGCAACCGCGTCGTTCCGGCCGCCGCTTGACGCCGTCTGGCAGGATTCGTTCCTCAGGGCAACCGGCCCGAATGCGATTGTCAGCCACGGCGACGCGGCTCCGTGGAACGTCGTCGCGCGTCACGGCCGGCCGGTCGCGCTGATCGATTGGGAGCTGGCCGGTCCAGTCGATCGCTTGCGTGAACTTGCCCACACCGGTTGGCTCAACGCCCAGCTCTTCGATGACGACGTCGCCGAGCGGCAGGGCCTGCCGCCGGTCGAGGATCGAGTACGCCAACTGCGGCTCTTCGCCGACGGTTACCAGTTGCCGGCCACGGACCGGGCGGAGTTGGTGACGCGGCTGATCGACGTCGCCATTCTCAGTTCCGCCAGCGATGCCATTGAGGCCAAAATCACGCCCGACTCGACCGGCGCCGACTGGCTCGTGTGGGGCGTTGTCTGGCGAGCACGGTCGGCGGCCTGGCTCGTCCGCCATCGATCCCTCCTTGAGCAAGCGCTTCGTTAGCCGTCAACTCCCTCCGCCCATCCCGCGCCCACTCTTCCAGACGACGCGGCTCAACGCGAGGAATCGGGGCGAGCGGCGGAACGGTTTGTGCTGTTGACACTTTTCTGCTCCGTTGCTACACAGCGGAGGCCACAATCGTGGCAGCAATCGGCGCCTGTTCGAAAGAGGGAGATGTGTATGCCTCGTAAACTTACTCTGCTCGTCGCACTCCTCGCCGCCATCATGGCGGCGCCGCTTGCCATCACCAGCGGTTCCGGAGTGGCCGGAGTGGCCGGAGTGGCCGCGCAGGACGCCACGCCGGTCGGACAGGCCACGCCCACGGCCGGCGGTATCACCGTCGCCGCCGGCGGCCTGAACAACCCGCGCGGCGTCGCCTGGGACGCCAGCGGCGCCCTCTACGTCGCCGCAGCCGGCCTCGGCGGTGAGAACCCGGCCACCGGCACACCCATCCCGCCACCGATCGGTCCCTTCATGGGCGGCCCGACCGCCTCCGTCTCCCGCATCGACAACGGTTGCCCGATCGTCGTCGCCGGCGATCTGCCCTCGGCGATCGACGCGACGATGGGCGTCATCGGCGCGTCCGACGTCGCGTTCCTCGACGACCAGCTCTACGTCGTCGTCGCCGGCGGCGGTGAAAGCCACGGCAATCCGGACACGCCGAACGGCGTCTATGCCGTGAACGACGACGGCTCGACCACCCTCGTCGCGGACCTCAGCGCGTGGGTCGGCGAAAATCCTGTCGCGAACGTGCCGCCGGGCGACTTCGACCCCGAAGGCAACTTCTTTGCCATGGTCGCCGCCCCGGACGGCAGCGCCCTCTGGATCGCCGAGAGCAATAACGAGCAGATCATCAGCGTCACCCCCGATGGCGCGGTTTCACGCATGGCCGACCTCTCGATCACCGACCAGGTGCCGACCGCCATCGCCGCGGCGCCGGACGGCGGTATGTACGTCGGCTTCCTCAGCGGCGCGCCATTCCCCGACGGTGCGGCTAAGGTCGTCGAAGTTGCCCCAGACGGCACGATGACCGACGTCTGGACCAACCTCACCACCGTGACCGGCCTCGTCGTCGACGCGGACGGCACGCTCTGGGCAAGCCAGATGTCGACCGGCAACACGGCCGAGCCGCCCTTCCTCGTGCCCGGCTCCGGCACGATCGTGCGCCAAACCGGTCCCGACACCGCTGAGGAGATCGTCACCGGCCTGCTGTTCCCGGTCTCGCTCGACGTCGGACCCGACGGTGCGCTCTACACCTCGGTCCCGGCCCTCGGCGCCCAGCCCGGTGGCGGCCTCGTGCTGCGAATCGATCCGACCGCCGGCATTCCGCTCGACGCCAGCACTGCCGACCTGACCCCGCCCGCCTGTGAGGCGCCCGCTACACCGGAGCTAGCGCCCGCGGCATCGCCGGTCGCCGAAGCGGTGACGGTGCGGATCGTCGACTTCGCCTTCGACCCGACCGAGCTCACCGTCTCAACCGGCACGACCGTCACCTGGGTCAACGACGGCCCGACCGATCACACCGCCGTTGCCTTCGACGGCGGCGACAAGGTCTGGGACTCCGACATCCTCGCGGCCGGCGGCGAATACTCCTTCACCTTCGACGAACCCGGCGCCTACGACTACGTCTGCGGCCTCCACCCGGAGATGACCGCCCATATCGACGTCGTGTCGTAGGACGGGCCGCACACCCAAACCCATTGACCGCACGCCCCCAATCCGCGTACCGTGCAATCATCAATAACACGACGTTGCCCTGTTCCACGCCGGAATGCCTGCCCATGAGCGGTCCTGGTCGTGACAGCCTTCAATCGCAGCCCGCGCCTCCCATCGGTCACCTGCCGCTGATCGGCCGGGACGACGAGTTGACGCGGTTGCGGAGCGCGATCAATGCGGATTTGACCGGTGGCTCCCGCGTCGTCCTGCTCGCCGGCGAAGCAGGGATTGGCAAGACGCGACTCCTCGATGAAGCGATGCGTTGCGTGCCCGATGGCATCGTCGCCCTCGGGCGCTGCGCCGACGAGCGCGGCATGCCGCCCTTTCTCCCCTGGATCGACGCCCTGTCGGACCTCGACGACCGCGCCGATCGCCGGCCGTCTGATCCCCGCCTGCAAGAACTGTTGCTCGAAGCCGACGGCGAATCCGCCGGCCCGGGTCTCGCCGGCGGTCCGTCGCCGGAGCTGCGCAAGCTGCGACTCTTCGACCGCGTCATTCGCTCGCTCGCCGACCTGGCCCGATCGACGCCGGTGCTCATCGCCTTCGACGACCTCCAATGGTCGGACGAGGCGAGCAACGAGCTCCTGCGCTACGCCGCGGTGCATCTGCCGCCTGTCCCGCTGGCAATTGTTGGAACCTATCGGCTCGAAGAGACCGCTGCCAATCCCGGCCTCAGTCGTACCATCGAGGAGCTGAACCGCCGTCGTCTGCTGACGTCGATCAGGGTCGAGCCGTTGACCGCCGATGAGACCGAACAGATGCTAGATGCCCTCGGCGGACCGCGATTCCGCGACCTGGCCGCAACGATCTACCGCCTGAGCGAAGGCAATCCCTTCCACGTCGAAGAAGTGGTCCGTGCCCTGGTCGACGAGAGGTGGTTGGATTTCGCGGACGCAGCGACTGCCTTGCCCACCGCCGTCAACCGCTTGCCCCAGGGCGTCGTCGCCGTCGTCCAGCGCCGGCTGGATCGTGTGAGCGACGCCTGCCGCACGCTCCTCGAGTGCGCGGCGCTTGTTGGTCGCGACATCTCCGTCGATCTGATCGCCGCCGCAACGGAGCAGTCGCCCGACGTTGTCGCCGATCTCTGCGACGAGGCCGCCCGCGCCGCGCTGGTCCGCCCGGTCGCATTGGATGAGACAGCCACGGCCCGCATCGGCCCGCCGATCGATTTCGCGTTCCTCCACGACCGCGTCCGGGAAAGCATCGCCGCCGGCATCAACCCGGCACGTCGACGCGGCGTGCATGCTCGCCTCGCCGCCGCGCTCGAAGCCGACGGTGGCTCGGACGACGACGTGGTCCGCCTTGCCGCGCTGACCCACCAGTGGCAGCATGCCCGCCAGGGCGAGCGGGCAGCGCGATTCGCGGAGCTGCTCGGCGATGCCGCGATCCGTGCCCACGCCTACGCCGAATCCGCCCGCGCCTACCGTCTGGCGATCGATCTTGTCCCCGTGGCGACTGACCACGCCGCGGGAGCGGCCCGCGGCGATCTCTGGCTCAAACTCGGCGACGCGGCGCTCGCCATGAGCGCCGCCGATGCCGTCGATGCCTACGCCGCCGCCGAACGTGCTTTCGCCGCGGCAGGCGATGAGCGCGGCATCGCCCGCGCGCTTCATGGGCGCGGCTCCGCCCACGCCCGGCGGGAGGATCTCGAGCTTGCGGTCGCCTATTTCGAGGCTTCAGTTGCGGCGCTGGAACGGTACTCGCCGGAGGCCGACGCCCCGGCCGAGGCGCTCGTCGAGATCGCGACGATCCTGGGCCCCGGACTCGGCCGGTACGACGACGCGATCCGCGTCGGGCGGCGTGCTCTGGAGCTGAGCACATGGGATCGCGCCCTACCGGCGCGCGAAGCCAACGCGCGGCTCGCGCTTGCCAAGACGCTGTTGCGCGCCGGCAACTTGGCCGAAGGCAAAGAGATGCTCGCCCCGGCGCTGCCCCTCGCGCTGCAGGACGGCGCCACCGAACTCGCGGCCGAAGTCGCTGGCGCGCTCTCGACCCATGCCGTCTGGGTTGGCGATATCGACGCCTCGGAGCGATTCGCGCGCCGCCGGCGTGAACTCGCCGTCGAAGCCGGTGACCCTTTCGCCCTCCGCCACACCCTCCCCTGGTTGGCAATGATCGCCCTGGCGCGCGGCAACTGGGCGGAGGCCGAGGGCCTGCTTGCCGAAGCCGAAGTGGACGTCGCCCGCGTCGATAGCCCGGAGCCTCGCGCCTTTCTCCGTCAGGTCGCGGGCGTCCTCGACTTCCGGCGCGGTCGCTACGACGACGCGGTCGGCCTGCTCGAAGAAGCGATCGCCGGCTTCCGCGTCAGCGGCGCGGCTGCCCTCCCCTGGTATATCGGTTGGCTGGCGCACGCCTACCTCGCGGCCGGCGACCCGGCAGGTGCAGAGCGGGTCGCCACCGAGATGGCCGAGCTGGTCGCCGCGCTCCCCACGCCCTCGCTGCCCCGCGTTCCCGCCCTGTCCGATCTTGGCCTCTATGCGGCGCGGATCGACGACGCGGCGGCGATGCGGCGCTGGTACGACGAGCTGCTCCCCTCTGCCGGCCAGTTTCATTGGATCCTGGTCGACCGTGTCCTCGGCATCCTCGCCGCGGCGCTCGGCAATCAGGCCGCGGCCGAGCGCCATTTCGCCGCCGCCCGCACCGTCGCCCTCAGAGGAGGCATCCGTCCCGAATTGGCCCTCACCGCCGCCGAACGCGCCCTATCCCGGTTGTGCGCCGCCGGGCAGTCAGACCGCGCCCCGGCCGAGCAGCAACTCCGCGACGCCATCGCCCGCCTCACCAC
>JBOGUE010000192.1:0-9970 GCA_050695955.1 Thermomicrobiales bacterium
ACGTTGGACTTGCCGGAAAGTGGCACGATCTGGCCAAAAACCTCTCTTATGGCGACCAGCGCCGGCTGGAGATCGCGCGGGCGCTGGCGAGCGAGCCGAAGCTGCTGCTGCTGGATGAGCCGACGGCAGGGATGAACCCGCGGGAAACGGCGGTGATGACCCGGTTCATCAACCAGATGCGAACCGAGCTGGGGCTGACGATCTTACTCATCGAGCACGACATGAAGGTGGTGATGGGCATCTCCGACCGCGTTGCCGTCCTCGACCACGGCATCAAGATCGCCGACGGCACCCCGGCCGAAGTCCAACGCAACCCGAAGGTCATCGAGGCGTATCTGGGGACGGGAGCAAGCGAGCTGACAGCAATCAGCTCTCAGCCATCAGCTTCTTCTTTGCAAAGCGGACTGGTATCTGATGGAGGAACAAAACCTCCACGAGACGAAAAGCTGATAGCTGAAGGCTGAGAGCTGACATGCTTCAGGTCCGAGACATCCACACCTACTACGGGCGAATCGAAGCGCTCAAGGGCATCTCGATTGACGTGCACCAGGGCGAGATCGTGACCCTGATCGGCTCGAACGGGGCCGGCAAAAGCACGACGCTGAAGACGATCTCCGGCTTGGTCCCGCCGCGCCAGGGGCAGATCTTGTTCAACGAAAAGTCGCTCAACGGCGTGCCGGCGCACAAAGTGGCCGCGATGGGTATCGTCCAGTCGCCGGAAGGTCGCCGGGTGTTCCCACGCATGACGGTGCTCGAAAACCTGGAGATGGGCGCGTTCTCGCGGGGAAAGGTCGATCCGCACGACCTCTCGCGTGTCTTTGATCTCTTCCCGCGACTTCAGGAGCGGATCAGTCAGAAGGCGGGTACCCTCTCCGGCGGCGAGCAACAGATGCTTGCCATCGGGCGCGCGTTGATGGCGCGGCCGACGTTGCTCTTGCTCGACGAGCCGTCGATGGGGCTCGCGCCGATCCTGGTCGAAGCGATTTTCGGCGTCGTCAAGGACATCAACGCCCAAGGGACAACGGTCCTGCTGGTCGAACAGAACGCGCTGATGGCCCTCGCCGTGGCGCACCGCGGCTACGTCCTCCAAACCGGCGAAATCGTCTTGACCGACAGTGGACCGGCGCTGCTCAACAACGAGATGGTGCGCAAGGCATATCTGGGCGAGGAATAGTTCGGAGCGAATAGCAGCCCCCGTCACTCTGCACACGCACGCCGTCATTCCGCCCTCCCCGTCATTCCGAGGGCACGAGGAATCTCGGCATCGTCAAGCGGTCGGGTCGATTGCTCGCGACGGCTCGGATTGACAGGGAGAGCACTCGGCAGGACCGTGTAGGTGGCGGAAGGACGGCATGAAGAACGTTATCCAAGGAGGCATTAACCATGACCGATCAGCCAATTGGCAGTGACGGATACATCCTGGACACGCCGCGGTTGCGGGCATTCATCGAGTCGGTGAACCGGATACGGGCCGCGCACGAGGATCCGCAACTGATCGTGGAGGAGGTCCGACCGCATTTTGTCGAGCTCTTGGCGGACAAAGCGTGGTTACCGGAAACGTACCAGGAGCCGTCTCAGGGCGGCGGCATGGGCGGACAGATCGGCATGTGGCTGCTCTACCGGGCGGAAGATGGTGGGCTCGCCTTTTCCGCGCTTGTCGTGCCGCCGGGACAAGAGACACCCGTCCACGATCATCTTGCCTGGGGTTTGGTCGGCCTCTATCGCGGCGAACAGGACGAGGAAGTCTTTGCCCGGCAGGACGATGGCAGCGTCGACGGCCGCGCCGAGCTGGCCGTGGTGCAGCGCCACGCGCTTCGCCCCGGTGATTTCTACGAGCTCTTGCCGGAAAACGACATTCACCGCGTCCGCACGACCTCGGGTTTCACGTCCGTCTCCCTTCATTTGCTCAGCAACGACAACGGCTGCATCTGGCGGCACCGGTTCCATCCGGTCGAGGAGCGGGTTGAGCCGTTCCGCTCGGGTTGGCTCAACGTCGACTGCCAGGCCGGCGACTCGTGAACGATTCCGCTCACCAAGGACGCGTGGCCCTAGTCACCGGCGCCGGCAGCGGTGTTGGGCGGGCGACCGCACGTGCCCTGAGCCAGGAAGGGTTTCGCCTCGTGCTCGCCGGCCGAACGGCCAATACCCTCGCCGCCACAGCGGACGTGGTTGCGGAACGTGGTGGGGCGGCCGTGATTGCGCCGGTGGACGTCGGCAGCGAGCCGGACGTGCGACGAGTCGTGGCGCTGGCCGGCAAGGCGTTCGGCGGTATCGACGTGTTGATTCACGCGGCCGCGATCGGGCTCTACGGTCCAGTCGACACCTATGCGCTCGCTGATTGGGACCGTACCATCGCCACGAATCTGACGAGCGCCTTCCTCTTGAGCCGGGCGGTGCTGCCGTCGATGCGGGCGCGCGGCGGTGGCGCGATCATCGCCATCGCTTCGGGCGCGGGCAAGCAGGGATACCCGACGCTGGCGGCCTATGCTGCCTCGAAGTTCGGTCTGATCGGCTTCATGCAGTCGTTGGCCGGCGAGGTTAGCGGAGACGGGATCAAGGTCTGTACCGTCGTGCCCGGCTCAATCATGACCGGCTTCGCCGGCCGGACGGCGGAGGAGAAGCACGCCGAGCGAGGTGACAAGCGGTATTTGGAACCGGAGGACGTCGCCGAGGCGATTCTCTTTCTCCTGCGCCAACCAGACAGGGCCTGGACGCAAGAGCTCAACCTTTGGCCCTTCTGACCCGAGGACTTCAGAAACGATTCAGTCGCGGTTCAGCCTACCTTAAGCCTGCCTCACTATCGTGCGTCGTGGTGGCTCCAACGGGAGTACGCCGCGGACATTCATCAGGCACAGAACCGGGAGGTAGGTATTCATGTCCACCGCACTACTGCCACTACGTCACCGCATAGCCGGCGGCGCGATCGGGCTCTGTCTGGCCGCGACGTTGGGTGTCGCCGGCACATTTGCTCAGGAGAGCGAAGCAACGCCGGAAGCGGAAACGACGCCGGCCGTGGAGGATTCAGTCACGGAAGAGTCTCCGGCGGCTCCGGAGTTTGAGGTCGCGCCGGAAGCTGAGACCCGCATGGTGGAGCAAATCCAGGCGGTGAGCGACACCATCGAAGCAGTCCGTGCCGATCGCGATGCCGCGGGCGAGATCGACGCGACGATCGTCGACCAGTTGTTGGACCGGGCGACCAGCCTGCTCGACGCGGCCCGGCAGTCGCTCGATGGCGGTGAATCCTTGGACGCGCCGCGACAGACCATGGCCGCGCAATCCGCCGCGATGGCCGCCGAGGCGCTCGTGCGCGCGCAATTGAGCAACTACGGCCTGCCGTCGCAGCAGGCGGGCGCCAGCCGGACACTCGACACCGCGTACCGGCAGGTGAAGGCGTCAACGGAGCGAATGCAGGAGAGCACGGACGAAGGCGTCACCTTCTTCGTGACGACGGCGCAAGAGCTCTATCGGCAGGCGTTCGACCTCTACAACGCGGGCACTTATGCCCAAGCGACCGAAACCGCCCGCGTCGCCGCCTCGCTCGGTCAGATCGCCGAGACGCTTGGTAGTGACGCGGCCGCCTTCTCCGCGGAGATGAAAGACGGTGTGATCGCAGCAGTTGGCGGTTCACGTGCCGATGTCCACCTCTCTCCAGTCGAGCCAGGCGCGGGCGTCTCGGCAATCGAGGGCGGCCCTCATGCGGACGTCATCGTGCCGCGTGCAGGGACCGCTCACGTTGCCACATCTTCCGGCGGAACTATGGTGATAGAAGCCGTGCCGGCCGGCGACTTCTCGACGGAGAGCCCGATCGAGGTCCCTGAACCGGAGTTCTAGGTTACTTACCGGCGTTGACCCCCTCTCCGATCGGTCGGAGAGGGGGTGTCGCTTCTGATCCAATAGCATGGTGCTGAGGCGTCGCCGAGACCTGCCTCCACAGCGCGACGCTGATGTGCAGCACGGTGATCAGGATCGCGGGTCCGGCGATGATTGGCACGGCGATGTTCTGGATGGTGAGGAAGTCGACTTCCCACCAGTGCCAAATCCAAATAAAGAGCGCATAGACCGACATGGCGCCGGCCGTCCAGGCGATCGCGCGAGCGGCAAGCCACGGTGACGGCAAGACTGCCGCGACCGCTAAGGGCCAGATAAGATACCAGCCGCGAAAATTCCAGGTGGCGACGAGGAGAAATACGAACAATGCTTCGAAGACGGCGCGAGGCAACCATGCCGGCCGGCGCAGCACCTGGACCGCTTGCCAGACCAGGGTCGCGGCCAGAATGCCGTACCCAACGCGCGTGGCCCACCATCGGACGTCGGCGGCGGCAAAATACTCCTGCAGCACGCCGATTGCCATCGCGGCCGGTGAGGTGAGGAAGATGTCTCCCTGCTGCGTGACGCTGTCCCAGATCGCCTCGGGATCGTAGAACGGGAACATGGCCACGGCCAGCGCAAGCGCGCTGCCGCCAACGCTGAGAAGCGCCACACGGAGGCGATCGCGCCAGGTCGGCGCTCGACGCAGAATCGCCAGCGCCGCGAATGGGATGACGATCAGCGGCACGTACTTGATCGTCGCCGCGACCACGAGTAGTGGAATCACCCAGGCGTCCCGCCGGCGGCTCCAGGCCAACAATGCGGCCAAGACCGGGACGATCATCACCAGATCGTTGTGGCCGTTCCCGACACCTTCCCACAGCACCAGCGGATTCCACAGAAAGGCGATGCCTGCCGCCGCCGCGTCGTCTGGTCGATCGCCGGCGACCGTTTGCACGATCAGCCACGCGCCGAGAAGGGCGCAGCCCGCCGCGAGCACCTTGAAGCCAGCCAACGCGAGGGCTAGCTGGTCGCCGCCGATGAGCGTGATCGGTGAGGCGATCAGATTCCAGAGAGGGCCGTAAGGCGAGACGTTGTCCGCCCATTCCTGCGACGCGAATTGCATGTATGGGTCGTGCCGATAATCGCGGGGAATCGCGGCGAGCGGGTCGGCGCCGTATTCCGTCAACAGCCGGGAGCGAACCGCGTAGATAAAGAGGTCGATGGCGTTGACCGGGTACATCCATCCCATCGCGGCGACTTGCAAGGCGCCGCAGACCAAGAGCGCCCAGCGGGCCTGCGTGGGATCGACCCGGCGACTGGCAAGGATGCCACCAAGATAGCAACTAAAGAGACCGAGCATGCCGGCCACGAACCCGACGAACGGCCACACGCGATAGTTGGCCAACTTACCGATGTCGACCAACTCAGCCGTGTGGCCGCGCAGGGGATACCGCCAGGCGAACGCGGCGCAGATCGCCGCGCTAACGAAGCCGCAGATCCAAAGAAGAATCAGCGCGGTGGATCGCCCGGTCTCGGAGGCATTGCCAGCAGACGAAGCGGCGGTCGGCGCGGGGTTGCTCATGGCGGGCGGTAGCCTAGCACGCGACCGGCGGCAGGCGCACAAACCGCGCTGAACGACTTGACGGCGATACAGTTTAGTCCAAAACTTTAGGCGCCAATGCTAGCGGTGATGCTGAAAGGACGGCGCCGGATGGATGACTTTACGACAACAGGATTCCACCACGTCACGATGGTTGCGAGCGATGCACGGCGAACGCTTGGGTTTTACCGGGACGTTCTCGGGCTGCGTCTGGTCAAGCGAACGGTCAACTTCGATTTGCCAAGCACCTACCACCTCTATTTTGGGGACGCCCAGGGCACGCCGGGAACGCTGCTGACCTTTTTCGAGTGGCCGCACGCGGACGCGGGACATTGGGGCGTCGGCGGTGTCCACCACGTTGCGCTCGGCGTTAAGGACGAGGCTGAGCAGCTTAAATGGAAGCGTTGGCTGACCGATCACGGGGCGCCGGTCAGCGGTCCGTACAACCGTGGCTACTTCATGAGCATCTACTTCGCCGACCCGGACGGGCAAATCCTGGAGATCGCGACCGAGGGGCCTGGTTTTGCCATCGACGAACCCAACGACAGGTTGGGCGAGCAACTGATTATCCCCAAACAAGAGCACCTTCCGGCGGGACGGGATGAGACCGAAATCGCGGCGATCACTCACCCAGAGCCGGTGCCCGAAATCGACGAGCGAATGGCGCTCAGCGGCATCCACCATGTCACCGGCCATACCGATGACCTCGACGCGGCGGACGAGTTCTATCGCAAGGCACTCGGGCTGCGCCTGGTCAAACGCAGCGTCAATCAAGATCATCCCGACATCCTGCACAACTTCTGGGCCAACTACGACGGCGACCGCATTCTGCCGGCGAGCGACATGACCCTCTTTGGCCTACCCGGTCGCGGCCGCCGCGCCCAGGAAGGCGTCGGTCAAACGCACCACGTCGCCTACCGCGCCGAAGATGAGGATCAATTGAGCGCCTGGGGCGAGCATTTGCTTGATCTCGGCATCGAGGTGACGGCAATCCGTGACCGGAGCTACTTCAAGAGTATCTACTTCCGGTCGCCCGACGGCCTCCTGGTCGAGATCGCGACCGATCCGCCGGGCTTTGCAATCGACGAGGAACCGGAACACCTCGGTCAGGATCTGAGGCTGCCGCCGTGGCTCGATGAGCGGCGGTCGGAAATCGCGGCCTCCCTGCGGCCACTCGACTAGTCCTCGATTCGACGCTGGATTCGTCAAACGTGCGAACGAGCGTGGGCCTGGTCGCATGGTAGTCTATGACTGCCGATGTTCACCCGCGTTTCTTTGTGGTTCGCGGTGCACCGTGTTCGTTGTGCATTGTGCCGGCGCCCGTTTCGGGCGACACCTGAATCGACTCTGGCAAAGGAGCCCTCGCCTTGACGACCATGACTGCGACGGAGGTAGCGGTCCCGCCGCGCATTGATCGCCTCTCTGAGCTGGCCTACAACCTGTGGTGGAGCTGGGACACGGACGCCAGGGCGCTCTTTCGCGACCTCGATCCGTTGCTTTGGGACGTACTCGACCACAACGCGGTGCTGCTGCTGCACCGGCTGGAAGGCGAAGCCTACGCACGCGTGCTCGACGATGCGGCCTACCTTCAGCAGTACGACCGAGTTGTCGAGCGGTTCGACGCGATGCGCGACGGGACTGCCGAGGAGACCTGGGTTGGCCGCGAGGAGCCGGACTTAGCCCAACAAACGCTTGCCTACTTCTCCGCGGAGTTTGGCTTGCATCGCGCACTGCCGATCTATTCCGGCGGTCTGGGTGTCCTGGCCGGTGACCACATCAAGGAAGCGAGCGACCTTGGATTACCTCTCGTCGCCGTATCGCTCCTCTATCGCCAGGGTTACCTCAGCCAACGGCTGACACACGATGGCTGGCAAGAAGACGTGCCGGCCGACCTCGAGCCGTGGCAAGAACCGACCACGTTGGTGCGTCGCCCGGACGGCTCCCCATGCACGGTCGAGATTGCGCTTGACGACCCCACATCGCCATTGCGCCTGCAAATCTGGCAAGTGCAGGTTGGCCGGGTTTCGTTGTATCTGCTCGATGCCGACGTCGAAGGGAACCCGGAGTGGACGAGAAGCATCTCCTCGCGCCTGTACGGTGGTGACGTCGAACACCGGCTGCGGCAGGAGTTAATCCTCGGTGTCGGCGGCGTGCGCGCGCTGCGCGCCATGGGCATCGAGCCAGCCTATTGGCACGCCAACGAGGGGCACGCCGCGTTCCACCTGCTCGAACGGGCGCGCGAGTTGGTTGCCGGCGGCCTGAGTTTCGCCGAGGCGGCGGCACGGCTCCGCGAACGGACGATCTTCACCAGTCACACCCCGGTTGCGGCTGGACACGACGTCTTCTGGCCCGACCTGATGGACCGGTACTTCGGACACTTTTGGTCGCAACTCGGTCTCGACCGCGAGGCGTTTCTGGCGCTCGGTCATCACGACGCCTCGGGCAACGGATTCAACTTGACCGCGCTGTCGCTGCGGCTGGCAGCCTATCGGAACGGCGTCAGCGAACGCCACGGCGAAATCACGCGCGCCATGTGGCACGAAGTCTGGCCTGGTCTCGCCACCGAAGATGTGCCGATCACGTCGGTCACGAACGGTGTCCATCTGCCGACCTGGGTCTCGCCGCACGTCAAGTCAATGCTGGATCGCCATCTTGGTGACGCCTGGCGGCAGCGGCCGAGCGATGTGGCTGCCTGGGAGCTGGTCGCGGAGATCGGCGACGAAGAGTTCTGGCGCGTGCATCGGCGGGCGAAACGGGCGTTGCTCGACGGTCTGCGCGAGCGATCCCGACGGCGCTGGAGCGCGGGCGGCTTCGATCCGGGGCAGGTGGTTTCGGCCGGGCCTTTTCTGGAAGAGGACGTGCTGACCATCGGTTTCGCCCGGCGGTTTGCGACCTACAAGCGGGCAACGCTCCTCTTTCACGATCCGGACCGCCTGGCACACATGCTCAACAACCCGGAGCGACCAGTGCAGATCGTCTTCGCCGGCAAAGCCCATCCCGCGGACGAGGGCGGCAAGCGCCTGATCCAGGAGATTTGCTGGCGTGCCCGCGACCCGCGATTCGGTGGGCGGATTGCGTTCGCCGAGGACTATGACATGGGTCTCGCCGCGCTGCTGGTCGCCGGCGTCGATGTCTGGCTGAACAATCCGCGCGCGCCACTGGAGGCGAGCGGTACCAGTGGCATGAAGGCGGCGGCAAACGGCGTGCCGAATCTCAGCATCCTCGATGGATGGTGGAGTGAAGGATGGCGGCCGGACAACAGCAACGGCTGGGGCATCCCGCCGTCCGACCTGGAAGGCCCTGGCCAGGACGCCGCGGAAGCACACGCGATCTACGATCTCATCGAGACGCGGGTCGTGCCGGCCTACTACAGCCGCGACCACGAGGGCATCCCACTCGGCTGGGTGGGCGTCGCGAAAGAGGCAATGCGCACGAATGCGCCGGCCTTCTCCTCTCGCCGCATGCTCCTCCAGTACATCGCGCGGTTATACAAGCCGGCCGCGGGCATCGTATGAGTGCGGCGTTCGACGGACGCCGAACTACGGCGGTCCCGGCACGCCATGTCGCCGGAGGACGTAGAGGCGCATCGGCTCTTCCTGGAGCCAGGCAGAGTATGGCCGCCAGGCGATCACGTCGTAGCCGGGGATGGCGCTCCCGGCAATAACATAGGTGCTATCGGTGGCGCGGGCATAGACGTCGGTCCACCAGCTACCGTCCGGGGTCTGCGTGGGAATATCGTTCGCCTCGGAATACTCCCATAGGTAGTAAGCGTCCCACGGGTAACCGGCGTCGAGCTTGGTGTTCGGCACGCCCTCGGCGTTGAGCCACCGGGCGAGCTCCCAGACTGTTGTCTGGAAGACCAAAACGTCTCGCGTCCCAGCGATGGAGAAGAGGGCCACCGCCGCCACCGCTACCCAGCCGATTGCCATCGAGAGGCGGACGTCGCGCAGCGACCAGAGGAGCAAGCAGAGCGCGAAGGGCAGCAGTGGCAGCAAGTAGCGGTCGAGCGAGATGATCCAG
Source organism: Thermomicrobiales bacterium (assembly GCA_050695955.1). GTDB lineage: Bacteria > Chloroflexota > Chloroflexia > Thermomicrobiales > UBA6265 > JBOGUF01. The sequence continues at coordinate 9,431 of JBOGUE010000192.1, forward strand.
TTGCGAAAGAGCAGGCTTTGCGGCACGACGCCGGCGATTTGCCAGGCCGCGATGCCCATCACCATGCCCGCGCCGGCGCGACCAGGGTCCGCTCGCTTGCCAAAGGTGCGGGCGATCGAGACGGCGAACATGATCGACGCGACGGCGCACGCCACGGTGGCGTAGTCAAAGAACTCCGCGCTCGCGATCGGGGGGCGCGCGTAGCGGAGGTCGGCGGAGCCAGGGCCAGCGCGGCCGAGGAAGTGCGGAACGTAGGGCATACGGCGCCCCTCGTCCCAGAGCCAAATCATCCCGCCGACCGCCATCGCCTCCCAAGCAACGACGAGGAGGAATGCGCGGGCGGTGGTCAATCGCGTCAGTGTTCGTAGGGCAGGTATGGCGGCAAGGATGATCGGGATTACAAAGAGGCCGACATAGAGACCTTCGATGACGGTCAGGCGCTTGATCAGTAGCCAGGTCTCGTCGACCCCAGCCGCTTTCGCTTCGTCCAAGAAATACCCTTGCTGGTGCGGTAGACCGCGCGCAATGACAGCGTAGTAG
>JBOGUE010000193.1:0-5636 GCA_050695955.1 Thermomicrobiales bacterium
ACTGAGGACTCGTACCGTGACAGAAACGGACGCCGGAATCGGAAGAAGAGCGCGCGCGGGGCTGGCGGATGACCGGGCCACGGTCGACGGCGTGCTGAGCGGCGTGCCCCGACCCCGGCGCCATCAAGTCGTCAAGCGGTTCATGCGCAACAAGCTCGCCGTCGCCGGGTTGATCACGATCGTCATCCTCTACACCGCGGCCATCGCCGCGCCCCTCATTCAGCGCTATGACGAAACCGATCTCGAACCGGGCATGCGCAGCAAGCCGCCCTCCGCCGAGCATTGGCTGGGCACCGACCGCAACACCCGCGACGTCTGGGCGCGGCTGGTCGTCGGCGGCCGCGTCTCCCTGGCCGCCGGCTTCGCCGCGGTCGCGATCGTGATGACGATCGGCATCACCCTCGGCGCCATGGCCGGCTTCTTCGGCGGCGTCATGGACCAGCTGGTGATGCGCGCCACCGACATCCTGCTGGCGATCCCGCTCATCTTGCTCCTGATCACGGCCGCCTCGCTTTTCCAACCTGGGCTGGGCACGACGATCGCGGTCATCGGCGTCACTGCCTGGCCGGGCACCGCCCGGTTGGTGCGAGGCCAATTCCTGACACTGAAAAGCCAGGAGTACGTCACCGCCGCTCGCGCCATCGGCGCCCAGCCGTGGCGAATCATGCTGCGCCACCTCTTCCCCAACGCCTTGGCGGTGATCATCGTTCAGGCAACGATCTGGCTCTCCTACGCGATCCTGCTCGAAGCCAGCCTCAGCTACCTCGGCCTCGGCGTCCAAATCCCCACCCCGAGCTGGGGCAACATGCTTCAGGACGGCCAGCGGGAGCTGCAACTCGGCGTCTGGTGGCTCACCGTCTTCCCCGGCCTCGCCATCTTCGTCACCGTTCTCGCCTTCAACCTCATGGGCGACGGCCTGCGTGACGCCCTTGATCCCCGCCACGGCAAGCGATAAGGGAGCGCCTTTGAGCGACGCCACCAAAGACCGACTGCTTGTCGACCCGCTGCCAGGCTATCAACCGGAGATCGGTCGCGCCTTGTGGGGACTGGAGGACAGTCGTCGCCGGACGACGAAAGTCCTCAACGGTATCGACCCCTTCGTGATCGACTGGACGCCCGGCGGCGAAAACACCATCGGCACGCTCCTCTACCACATCGCCGCGATCGAGGCCGATTGGCTCCACGCCGAAGTGCTGGAACAGGAGACTTTTCCACCGGAAGCGGCCGCCCTCTTCCCGCACGACGTCCGGGACAACCAAGGACGCCTCACCGTCGTCGCCGGTCTCAGCCTGGAGGAACACCTGGCTCGTCTCGCCGCCGTGCGCGCCCAAGTGCTCGCCGCGTTCCGCGGCATGACGCCCGCCGAGTTCCATCGCCCCCGCGATCTCCCCTCCTACTCGGTGTCGCCCGCGTGGGTCATCCAACACCTGATGCAGCACGAAGCCGAGCATCGCGGCCAGATCGACGCCCTGCGCATGCGCGCGGAATTGGAGACGGAACCGGCCGGCGACTGACGAACCAACCGCTGTTCGCCTCCAGTACTTGCCCCACCGTGTCCCCTCTTGGTGTCGTGGGTACTCGTCGTCTACTATTGCCAAAGGATGAATCGCCGCAACCATAGAGGGGGCGAGACATGGTTTCCTCTACGCACACTCCGGCGCTGGAACGCTTGCTGGCAAGGCACCGGGAAGAGGCCGTTCGCCTCAGAGACCAGTTGGGCGATCCCGACGAAGCACTCGGTCGGATCGTACGTGACACGTTTGACGCGGAGTCTTTGGCGGAAGCTTTTCGCGATTTGACGTCGGGTGGATCTGTCTGGGATGACGACGAGGCGAATGAGCGGTAGCCTGGTCGACCTGTCCCAGCCGGGCATCGCCATCCCCAACCCGGTGGTGCTCGACACCAACGTGGTGATCGCATTCTTTCAGGCGTTCTTTCCCGGAGAGCATGCCCAGCAGGACGATCCGGCAACGGCATCGGTACCGGGCGGCGACTTGAGCGCCTGTCAGAGCCGGTGCTCTCGTCATTCTCAGCCCGGGAAGGGCTTCGTCAGGCGTAGTCCGGCCCTTCAGCGCCGGGTCTGCTCATTCGCGTGGCAGCGACGGGAGTTCGCGGGTGCGCCTTTCCTTCAGGCGGACGATGATCCGGCGCACTGGCCGCATCGCGCGCCGCAACGAAACGGACACCGTGTAGATGCCCGAACGGATGAAGGCGTTGTGCCGGACGTTGCCCGCCTTCGACCACTGCCGGCGATCGTCGATGCAGATCGTCCGGGTCTCGACTTCGGGCTGCTCCAGACCAAAGTGCTTCGCGAGCGAACCGAGTGTCGCCTCCCAGAACGCATTTTCCCGCCGGTGGCCCATCATGGTCATCCCAATCTCGTAGACTGGGTCGTTGGCGCGCATCAGCGCCTGGACCTGCGCAACCGTGCCGCCCGGTTCGTTGTGGGCGCTGAACGTGATCCAGCCGGAGAAGGTGTGCCCCTGGGGAGTCATCAGCGTGAACGACTCGTCGTCGGCGTAGAGCACGAACATGCCCGTGGAGAGCTTGACGCGACCCGGCGTGGTGAGGCTGAGCAACGCCACCTCGCCGGGCGCCAGGCCCGTGAGTGGTGCGTGGAAGCGATTCCCCCGCGGCCAGAAGTCGGCAAAGCGCTCCTTCCAGGTTGTGATCACCTCCGCCGGGGTCACTGCCGTCCCGACAAGCTGGACGCGATAGGTCTTCTGCCACATCTTCCCGAAGCCCTGAATCGGTCCAACGACCTGGCGCCCCTCCACGTTCAGGTACACCGCGTCGGCCGGCACCTCCGACACCGAGAGGCGCGAGACGCTCGGCGCCCAGTACGGGGCGTCTCGTGCGATGCGCTCGCCCGATTGCTCGCCGTTTGACTCGTTCGGTGGGACGACCATAGCGTTCCTCCGCGCCTTTTCAGACGGCGCTCGCCGCGGCGAGCGCGGCCGTCTCATCATCGTAGATGCCGATGGCCTCGTTCAATCGGGTCAACTCGAAGATATTGCGGTAGTGCTCACTCAGCCCAAAAGCGAGCAGCTTCTGACGCTGCCGGTTCACCCGCACAAGCAACGTGACGAGTAAACCGATCCCGCCGCTGTTCATGTAGTCGAGGCCATCGAAATCGAGGACGATGGCGCGGGTCCGGTCGGTACTCGCCCGCGTGTAGGCGTCCATCAAGACATGCTCGGAGGCGGCGGTGAGCGAACCCTTGACCAAGATCATGCTCGTCTGGTCGCTGATCTTGCGGGCGTCGGTCGTGACGTCCGTCTGAGACATTGGAGACCTCCTGTTCCCGTGCGCGAACGAACGAGATCACAACTCGGGCGTGGGAGCGCCGGTCGCGACGCCCTCCCCGTCCGGGATGATGTGCAGGACCTCCGACAGGCGCGTAATGCGAAAGAGTTCGCGGTAATGCTCGCTCAACCCTTGCGCGCTCACCGTGCGGCCGTCGTTGCGCGCCCGCGCCAGCAGCCCGACGATGACGGCGATGCCGGTGCTGTTGATGTACGGCACGCCGCCGAAATCGAGCACGATGGCGGACGGATCGTCGGTCGCGGCCTCGCGATACGCGGCCTCTAGCGCCTGCTCCGCCGTCGCGTTGAGCTCCCCCTGTAGGTCGATGATGGCGACGCCCTTCGCCTGGCGGACCTTCGCCTCAAGCGGTACGGGTTCCATCGTCACCTCCTTCCCGGCCGAGGATCAACTCGATCGTGTGGCTGGTTTCGGTGCTCGTCGTGTGCATCTCGTCAACCATGTGCTTGATCAGAAACAGCCCCCAGCCGCGAGACGGCTGCGACCCCGCCAGCTTGGCCTCCAGATCCGGCACGGCGGGTGCGGGGATCGCCTGCCCGCCGCCTTGGTCGGTGATGCGCACCGCCAGGTCAAGGTCCGAGGCCAGTACCTGGATCGTCACCGGGAGTTCCGGCCGGTTGTGGTTGCCATGCTCGATGGCGTTCATGGTCGCCTCGGCGACGGCGGTCTGCAGGCGCTCCAGCCGTGCGGCGGGGAGGGCGATGTCCCGAATCGCGTCGACCACGCGAGCCACGACGAGGCGTTCGTTGCCCGGTTCGCTGGGGACCGAGAACTCGGCAAGCTTACGTCTCCCCTCTCCCGTATGACTGGAGTTGGCTCGTTCCGGCGACGACGGAGCAGGCCCCGCGCTCCCGTGGCGCATCGACCGTATCACGACCACCAGCGTGGTGTCGTCCTCCAGCTCGTAGGCTGGGCCGGTGAACCGCCGCAGTTCGGTCAACAAGAAGTCCATCACGTTCTCTGTCGCGGGGCGCGACTTCAGCAATTCGATCAGGCGCGGCGTGCCGAACATTTCCCGCCGCGGATTGTGGGCCTCGATCAGGCCATCGCTGTAGAGGAAGATCGTGTCGCCCGGCCCGACCGTCGCCTCCTTCTCCTCATAGGTCACGCCGGGCATCAGCCCGAGCGGCCAGCCCGTCGCGCGCAACTCGACGACATCGCCTGGCGTTACCAGATAGGGCAGGCAGTGGCCGGCATTGGCGTACCGCAGGCGACCGCTCACCGGGTCGAGGATGGCGTAGAGACAGGTGACGAACGTGTTCGGCAGGCTCTCATGGCAGAGGGCCTCATTCGCCTGTTCGAGAATCTTGGCCGGGCTGACCAATCGTTGGGCCGAGGCGCGCAACATCGTGCGGGTCGTCGCCATCATCAGGGCGGCCGGCACCCCCTTGTCGCTCGCATCGCCCACGACAAGACCCACCTGCTCACCCGGCAGCTCGATGAAATCGTAGAAGTCCCCACCGACGGCGCGCGCCGGCTGGTAGTGCGCGCCGACATGCCATCCCTCCATCCGCGGCAACTCCCGCGGCAGCAGCGTTTGTTGAATGAGGTGCGCGATGCGCATCTCCTGCTCGATCGCTTCTCGCGCCTGCACCTCGATCCGCTGCTGCTGCACGAGTTGGGCCACCCGTACCGACGGGGCCGCCTGCGCCGCGAGGTTGTCCAAGAGGTGGCGGTCGTCGCCGGAATACGCCTGCTTGCTGCGCCGCGGACCAAGCGCGAGGAGCCCGATCAGTTCACCCTGAATGACGAGTGGCGCCGCGATCTGGACGCCGGCCGCCCGCATCGCCGTCAGCGCCGGCGAATCAACGTGCAGCTTCGCGACCTCCGCCACGTGAGGATGGCTCTGGAAATACGCCACGAGCGGGTCGTCCGGCGCGACCGTCAGCGTCGACGCCACGGCGCTATCCGCGACAACCGGCGCCGGAGCCACCGTTTCCGCCGCGCGGCGTTCCCCGTTGAAGAGCGCGCGCCACAGCCGCTGGAGCCGAGTCGGTCCGCGCAGCGCCGTCAGCCAGGTGCTCACGCCCGCCCCGCTTCCCGAGGCGGCTCCTGACCGCCGGCGCCGTTCCGCACCCACAGCCCGATGTGCGCCGGCTGCATCGTTTCGTTCACCACCGACACCAGTGCCCCTGCCAGGCGGTCGAGGTCGACCTCGTTGCGCGCCGTCGCGGTGAACGCCTCCAGCGTCCGGGCCACGTCGTACTTGCGCCGGAAGAACCGGCGGTCGACGGCGTCCTGAATCCGGCGCCGCGCCGGCCGGAAGAGCGCCGCGACGGCAAGGGTCGCCGCCGCCACCGATACATCCGACC
>JBOGUE010000194.1:0-6939 GCA_050695955.1 Thermomicrobiales bacterium
GTCGTCGCCTCGCCGGTGCCCTTCCACGCCGAGCAAGCAGTGGCGGCGTTGCAGGCCGGCAAGCACGTGCTCAGTGAGGTCACGGCCTGTCAGTCGCTCGACGAGGCGCGGGCGCTTGTCGATGCCGCGCGCACCAGCAGCGCCCTCTACATGATGGCGGAGAACTACCGCTATCTCGACGAGGTCGAATTACTCAAACGCCTGCACGACGAAGGGCGCTTCGGCGAACTTTATTATGGCGCCGGCGAGTACCTCCACGATTGCCGCGACCTGTGGTACTCCGAAGACGGCGCGCTGACCTGGCGAGGGAAAGGACTCCTGGGCGTCTACTGCACCCACAGCCTGGGACCACTTCTCTTCATCACGGGCGACCGGGTGGAAACCGTCAGCGCGCTGGCCGTGCCGGGCGGCAGGTTCGACCCGCGCGTCACGCACCCTACGATGCAACTGATGCAGATGGTCACCACCAGTGGCGTCACGCTGCGTGTGCGCGTCGATCATGTTTCGCCCCGTCCCCATCAGATGGCCTACTACGCGCTCCAAGGAACGGCCGGCTGCGTCGAGTCGTGGCGCGGCGGCGGCGACCAGAGCAAAGCCTGGATCGCCGACGAGCATGAATCGTCGACGGTTTCCGGTGGGGCAGCGTGGCATCCGCTCGCGGAGCAAGCGCCGCGCTACATCCCGGAGCGGTTGGCCGCCCCGCCCGAGGCTCGGCACGGCGGCCACGGGACGAGCGAGTACTGGCTGGTGGGCGAATTCCTGGCGGCGGTTCGCGGAGAGGTTCCTGTGCCGATACACGTCTACCGGGCATTGGATTACACGCTGCCCGGTGTCTTGGCCGTCACATCGGCCGCCGCAAATTGTGCGCCGCAATCAGTGCCCGACCCGCGCGCGTTCGGTTCATCAATGCCCGCCAGCGTGGCCGACACGAGGATCGCATCAAGTTCACCAGGTTAGGGAAACAGAGAAGGGGGACAAGGTGCCGGCGTTCGATGTGTACGCTTCCTTCCCGATTGCGGGGGAACTCGACGTCAGGCAGACCGCCACGCTGATCGCACGCTACCACTACATCGAAGCGCAACTCATGCGGGTCACGGCCGGCAAACTGGCAGCCTTGCCGGAATGGGAAGCCAAGTGCTTGCTGGGACGGCACCTGTGGCAGGACGCGCTCCACGCCAACGACTTTCTGGACCGGCTGATCGATCTGCGCTGGCCCCGGAAAGCGCCCCTCCATCCCGGCGAGACGATCCTCCGCCTGATGGCCTTGCTCGACGAGGCTCCCACGACGGCCACGTTCCTGGCCGGGGTCTATCGGGTGATCAAGCCGGGGTTAGTTGCCGCCTACACCTTGCACCTGAGCCACGCGGCGCCGCTGGCCGATGAACCCACCTGCATCTTGCTCCGGCAGACGTTCTCCGTCGAGCAGGAACACGTCCGTGAGGGTGCGGCGATGTTGGAGTCGCTCGCGGGATCGTACGAACGCGAGGCGACCTTGGCGTGGCAGACTCGGGTGGAAGAACTGTGGACGGGCGTCGGTGTTCTTGGCGGGCTGGGTGAAGAAGGCGGTCGCGAAGTGGTGGGGCACTTCGAGGGGCAAGGCATCGGCCCCGCGCCGGTGGTTGCCGCGCGGGATGATCGGTTTCGAATGGCCGACGATGGATTCGGCACGGCGACGCTGGCCCCGGACGAAGCCGTCAGGCACATGGCACACAGGGACGCCGACAACGAGATGCACGCGGCCGAGGTACTAGGGCGCAACCTCTACGAGCATCCGGAAATGCCCTGGGAGTACCAGGTGGATATGGCTCGCCAGTGCTGGGACGAGGTGCGCCACGCTGTGCTCTACCAGAAGTATCTCGAAGAGCTGAGCGGGCGACTGGGGGACTACCCGGTTGTGCCCGGCAATTACGCGTACCGCATGGCCCTTGATTTCCCGCACCGACTGTACGACCTGCACCTGCGCGGCGAGAAACTGGGGATGTCCGACCTGATCCGCATGCGCAAAGAGGCGCGGCAGACCGGGGACCGCTCCTATGCGCTGCTCAACGATTACGTCCACGCCGACGAGGTGCCGCACGTCAAGAACGGCCGCTGGTTGAAATGGCTTCTGCACGAGGACGAGGCGGCGTTCCGGCAGGTGGAACGCGAAACGATGCGAATCCGCGCCGACTACGCGCAGGCCCACCAGGACGACCCGCTGCTGCGGGCCTATACCGGCCTGTCGCCCGCCATTCTGAGCAAGAGTGAGGAATGAATAGCAACGTACCGGTGGAAGAACTCCTGCCCGGCGTCTACCGGATCGAAACCGAGGTGGGCGACAACCGCCTCTGCCTGCATCTGCTGCGTGGAGAGCGGACCTTGCTCGTCGACAGCGGCGTGCGGACCACGCCGGATGCAACCATCTATCCAGCGTTGCGCGCGGCTGAACTGCCGAGCCAGATCGATCTCCTGCTCGTTTCGCACGCGGATGCCGATCACCACGGTGGCAACGCGGCGATCCGTGCCGGGTCGCCGCGCGTCACGATCCTGTGCCACGAACTGGACCGGCCGCGGGTCGAGTCGAAGGCGTGCCACCTTCGTGGCCGGTACGACGAGGTCGTCTCCGACGATGATACGCACTATTCGCCGGAGATCATGGACTGGTTATCGGACATGATCGGCCCCGACGCGGGCGTGGACATCGGATTGCGCGGTGGCGAAACGCTGGGCCTCGGTGGCGGGATGCGCTATCAGGTGCTGCACACACCGGGTCACACCGCCGGTCACCTCTCGCTCTGGAGTCCAGAACGGCGCCTGTTGATCATGCAAGACGCGGTGCTCTGGCGCGGCGTTCGCGATCGCCGGGGTGATGTGCCCAGCCCGCCTCCGTACTACGACGTCGCCGCCTACGTGGACACCGTACAGCGATTGCATGCGCTGGACCCGGAGTGGTTGCTCACGGCCCATTACCCGGCCATGCGCGGCGCGGAGACCGCCGCATTCCTGGCTACAAGCTTGGAGTTCGTCGAGCAGCTAGATCGGGCCGTCATGGATGCCGTGCAGGAGGCGGGACGGCCGCTGACCCAGAGCGCCGTGATCGAAGCGGTCGATGCGCGTCTCGGTCCGTTCGCGACGCGGATCCAATCGATCGGACCGACGCTCGCGCATCTGCAGCGGCATGTCCTCGGCGGCCGGCCGCGGGTGGGGACGGATGGCAGCGGGCGCACCTGGGAACTGGCCTGAGGGAAGTGGGACGCACAACGTTCTGACGTGGAGGCATCGAGCCTGTGCCGCAACCGCACTATACGCATGAGCGCAATTACGGCTGTCGCATCACCGAGGTCATCTACCGCGGCCCGCGGAGCGTGACGCTGGAGAACGAGATCATCCGTGTGAGCTTCCTGGCCGACAAGGGCAGCGACATCTTCGAGTTCCTGCACAAGCCGAGCGACACGGACTTCATGTGGCGCTCACCGCTGGGCGTACGCAACCCCGCCACGTTCGTGCCGACGATACCGCGCCCGGAAGGCGCCTTCCTCGACTACTACGAAGGGGGCTGGCAAGAATGCCTTTCGACCGGCGGTAATTCGGCCGCCTACGCCGGAGCCACATTCGGCCCGCACGGCGAGGTCTGCCTAATCCCCTGGGACTACACGATCCTGGAAGACGAGCCGGAGCGGGTGCGGGTGCGGTTTCGGGTCCGCACCTACCGCACCCCCTTCCTCCTGGAGAAAACGGTGACGATTGAGCGACGCGTTGGTGTCCTTGGCTTCGCCGAGCGCTTGGTGAACGAAGGCGCGGTGCCGATGGATCTGATGTGGGGACATCACCCGGCCTTCGGTCCGCCGTTTCTCGATGAGTCGTGCCTGATCGACTTACCCGGCGCGACGGCGCAAGCGGTAGGTCTGGGCGAGACGAGCCGCTGTCAGCCGGGTGAAGGGTTTGCCTGGCCCCTGATCCCCGGCCGCGATGGTCGAGTGATCGACCTGAGCTGCATTCCTCCGGCCGCGACGCGTTCGCATGATCTCGCACTGCTGACCGATCTGACGTCCGGCTGGTACGCCGTCACGAACACGGCACGGCGAGTCGGTTTCAGCATGGTTTGGCCGGTCGAGACGTTTCCGGCGCTGTGGTTCTGGCAGGTGTATGGCGGCGCGCTGGGCCAGCCCTGGTACGGCCGCACCTACAACATCGCGCTGGAACCGTGGACAACACCCCATCAAACCATCACCGAGGCGATGGAGCACGGGACAGATCGGGTGCTTGCTCCCGGTGAGGCGCTGGCGGTGGAGTTCAAAGCGGTCGCATACGCGGGATTCAGTCGCGTGTCGAACATCCTGCTGAACGGTCGCATTGAAGGGGAAACCAATGGAGAAGAACGTGGAGTGGCTCGACGTACCGAACGGGCGGATCGGGGTTGATGGCGCATCGGGTGCGATAACCGCGATGCACCTCACGGAATCGGACATCGAGTTTGTCAGCCAACCCGATGCCCGTGGGCTGCTGCGCCTTGCCGCGCCGCTGCCGAGATACGGCGCCCATTACGTGGAGACGGGAGTACATGGCCGGCCGGAGCTGGAGCGACAGGGCGACGGGCCGCGGCTCCGCTATGCTGATGTGGCTACTGCCGAAGGGCGGATCCCGGTGTCGGTGGAGATCGATCTCATCCCCACCGCCGATGGCTTGCTCCTTCGGGCACGCGTCCACAATGGCTGGACCGACGTCATTCCGCAGATCGTCTTTCCCCAGCTTTTTGGCTTGGGCACGGTGGGAGCGTCCGACGATACTCGTCTCCAGCTCGGCCGCGGACGCCTTTACCCATTCCAGGAGTTGACTCTTCACCCCGACAGCGCGCGATACCTCGACCTGGGTCTCTATCGGTACTACGGATACGGCTACAGCGCCTTCAATATGAAGTGGCTGGACTACGGCAGCCCCGCGGGAGGCTTCAGTCTCTTTGCGCGCGACACTCGGTACAACCTGCAAGGCCTGCTCGTTGATCGGCCCGACCGGGTCGCGGAGCAGGTCGACCTACGCTGGATGCACTATCCGTTCATCGAACCCGGCGAAACGTGGGAGAGTCCGGAGTACGTGCTGCTGCTGCATCCGGGCGATTGGTACGCCGGGGCACGGGCATATCAGCAATACGCCGCGGATGCCTATCCGTACCGCGCTCCCCGCCGATTGCGCGAGGCGCTGGGGTTTCGCTCGATCTGGCTCAGCTACTGGAACGCCCCGCCAATGTATCGGTTCGCCGACCTCGCGGAACTCGCCGCCGAGATAGAGGGTCTGGATCTCGCCGAGATGTGCGTCTGGGGCTGGCAGACGCAGTTCGGGTATCCCATGGAGGTCGACACCCGCCTGGGGACGGCGGAGGAGCTGTCCGACGGGATCCGTCGCAGCCGGGCGCTCGGAGTCCCCATCAGCCTCTTCGCCACCCACCACCTGGTGGCCGACAACTCGAAAACGGACCCCGCCTGGCTGCACCGCAACGCCGCCGGACAGCGGGGGTTGTCCAACTGGACCTATAACCGCGACTTCCTGCCGCGGTTCGGACCGCTCTTCTCCGCCACCCATTCGTCCGTGATGGCCTCGGCGCTCTCGCCGGGTTGGCGGGCGACTGGGCTGGAGAACTATCGACGGCTGCTTGACCTGGGCGCGACGTCGATCTGCTTTGACCAATTCTTCACCTGGAACGAGCCGAATTTCAGTCCCGAGCGTGATGGGCGACCGGACGCGGAAGGCGAGAAATTGCTGGAGTTCGGCGCGCGCGCGGGACCTGATCCATGCCGCCCATCCAGAAGGCGCCTGTTCGGGCGAAGGGGTCGCGGATGCGTCGGTCCCCGTGCTGGATTACACGTGGGAGTGGTGCTACGGGCACGACTTGGCGGATTCGGGTCCCTTCCGCTACGTCTTTCCGCACTACCGCTTGAGCGCCTGCATCAACGAGCATCCCCGAGGCGCGCTCCTGGCCTTTGTCGAAGGTGGGCTCCTGAACGTAATGCCAGGCGCCATGGAGCGGCGGCTACGCGACTGCCCGGAGCTGGTGTCGACCCTGCAGAAGCTCTCGCGTCTTCGCCGTCGGCTGCTGCCCTATTTCACGGAGGGTCAGTTTCATTTTGAGGAGGGGTTAGTCGTCTCCGGCTGCGTGGCCAGGTTGTACACCCATCGCGATCGGATCCTGGTGCTCGCGACCAACCCCAGCGATGAGCCGTCAGACATCGCCATCGAAATCGATCCGTCTGCACTTCAAATTGCGCTCCGGCCTGAGACCGTGCATGTCTGCAATCTAGACGGCAATGAGCTGGAGACGGCGCCGTGCAGCTACGGGGTGGTGCGATACGCCACCAGGCTGGAGCCGGATGGCCTGCGTGTACTCGAGATCACGCCAGAATCAGGAGCATGACAATGCGGTTGCAAGGGCGTCAAGCGCTGATCACCGGCGGGGCGACCGGCATCGGCCGGGCGATCGCCTTGCGATTTGCGCGAGAAGGTGCCCAGGTCTCGATCGCCGATATCAATCAGGAGCAGGGGGCCGCAACGGCCCACGACGTTGACGGACTCTTCCTATGGTGCGACACGGGCCAAGCCGCCCAGGTGCGAAACGCAGTGGCGCGGGTCGAGGCCGAGCTCGGCGGGCTCGACATCCTCGTCGCCGCGGCGGCACACCTCGGCGGGCCGCGCGATGTCGCGGCGATGGCGGAGGAGGAATGGCGTGCGGTTCTGGCCGTGACGCTGGACGGCGTCTTCTACTCCGCCAAATACGCGGTCCCGGCCATGATCCGTCGCGGCGGCGGCGCGATCGTCCTGATCGCTTCAGTCGAAGGGATGACCGGAGTCGCCGGGCACGCCGCCTACGTCACCGCCAAGAGCGCCCTGTTCGGCCTCACCCGCTCCATGGCGATCGACTACGGGCGAGCGGGAATCCGGGTCAACGCGATCAGTCCGGGCATCATCGAT
>JBOGUE010000195.1:0-5351 GCA_050695955.1 Thermomicrobiales bacterium
CCTCGGCGATCGCCAGGGTATCCTCTACCACCGCGCGCGGCGGGATGGCCCGCCATTGCGGCAGCATGGCGTCGTTGATCGCATCCACGTCAGCCGGCGAGGGTGAGACACCGTCGCGTTCCCATCGTTCCAACAACACGACCGCCCGCCGGTCCCAGAAGGCGACGTGAGCAAGTGCCGCCGCGACCGTCCAGCCGTCCCCGATGTCGCGGCGCAGGTCGTCGTCGCTCAATTGTCCAACCAGCGCCCGCAATCGCTTCTGCGCCACCGCGTTGCCGTCGATGATCGACTGGTCCATCGTCCCCTCCTCTTCCGATCCGGCCTAGGACTGTCAGTATGGGCGCACGCCGCTCCCGGCCAAGCGCCATTCACTGAATGGACTGTTTGGCGGCAATTATGTGAGACCGTCTGCTGCACGGTGACCCCAGGGCGCCGCGCGGCAGACGGTCTTTCGGCGGATTCAGGGGTGATGACGATTCAGTCGATGACGTGAGCAACGAGGAGTCTCTTCCGTTCATCCCGCTGGAGAGATTCCTCACCGCGGCTCGGCATGACGGAAAAGGCGCGGTCCAATCACTGGTTGGCCCTTTCCCAAACAGTCCACTTCCGCCACAATCCCCGATATGGACGTCTCGACGCTGGTGTTGCACCGGTCCAATGGTACGGCAATCTATCAGCAGGTAACGGAAGCACTGGCGGGTGCGATTGCCAGCGGCGACCTGTCGCTAGGGGCGCGCCTCCCCTCCGAACGGGACCTCGCGGCGTCCCTGGGCATCAGCCGGACGACGGCGGTCAACGCATATCGGGAACTGGCGGCGCGCGGGTTGGTGCGCGGTCACGTCGGGCGCGGTACCTTCGTCTGCGCGGGGAACGGCCCGGAGCCGGTCGGCGCGCCCTTCGCCTGGCGGGGCAAGGTGGCGCTCGGCGCGCGGCGCTCGCTCGATGCATCGCTGCGCACCATCGTGCGGGCGGCATCCGACCCGTCAGTAATCTCCTTCGCCGCCGGGGCCCCGGCGCTTGACCTCTTCCCGACTGACATCTTCCGGGACCTGATTGACCGCGTCCTGCGCCGGCATCCGACCGCCGCGCTCGGACTCGCCCCGACCGAGGGGCAACCAGACCTACGCCGCGCCATCGCCACGCGCCATCGGGTGCGGCCCGAACAAGTGCTCATCGTCGCTGGGGCGCAGCAAGGGCTCGACTTGATCGCCCGCTGCCTGCTCGATCCGGGCGATGTTGTCGTCGTCGACCGGCCGGGCTATCTGGGTGCGATCCAGGTCTTCCGGGCCGCCGGCGCAAACCTGATCGGCTGGGACGCCGAACACGGGAACCTCGAGGAGCTGGAAGATCTTCTGCTGCGCTATCGGCCGAAGCTGCTCTGCACCACCCCGACCCTGCAGAACCCGACCGGACGGACCTCCTCCGCGCCGCACCGGCGCGAGCTGCTCGATCTCGCCGCTCGCTACCGGCTGCCGATCGTCGAGGACGAGCCGTATCGCGAATTGTGGTTTGACCGCCCGCCGCCACCAACCCTCCTGGAGCTGGATCGCGGCCAGTCGGTGATCCACGTCGGCACCTTCTCCAAAACGCTGGCCGGTGGGCTGCGCCTGGGCTGGGTCGCCGCGAACGAGGCGATCGTCGAACAGCTCGCCACGATCAAGCAGCGCGGCGACATCTCGACCGCCAGCCTGAGCCAGCTCGTCGTCGCCGACTACCTCCGCTCGCCCCACCACGACCGCCACCTCACCACGCTGCGGGTCGAGCACAAGCGCCGCCACGACCTGATGTTCGCCGCCCTGCGTCGACACCTGCCGCCCGGCGCGCTCACCTGCGCCCCCGTCCAGGGCGGTCTCTACCTCTGGTGCCGCCTCGCGCCCGGCCTCGACGCCCGCGAACTGCTCCAAGCCGCCACCGCCGCCGGCGTCGTCTTCGTCACCGGCGACCTCTTCTATCCCGACGGCAACGGCGCCCAGGAGCTCCGCCTCTGCTTCTCGTGCGCCCCACCCGCGGCAATCGAGGAGGGGGTGAGGCGGCTTGGGAGTGTCATTCAGGAACTGAGCCATCCAGCACGAGCGAGGGCGACAGGAACGCCTCTTGTATGACCCGTGCGTTGCGTTGTGCATGGGTAAAGTTGCACAGCCCAATCGGTGGTAGACTAGTTACAGACTAGATGATTTCTGGCGTTCGGAGTCATGCCATGACCTCGATTGGGGTTCGCGAAGCTCGAAACCACTTTTCGCGGGTGCTAGGTCAAGTTGCAAACGGTGAAACGATCACCGTTACGAAGCGCGGCGTTCCAGTCGCGAAGCTTGTGCCAGTAGCACCGCCCATCAGGCCAGATCTTCAACGTCGTATGGAGGAGTGGGAAGAATACCGGCAGCGGCGCAACATAACGCTTGGAGGCATCCCGATTCGAGACCTGATCGAGGAGGGCAGAATGTGATGCTACGGATTGTGCAGGAAGAAACCCGCTCAAAGACTGTTGGCGCCTTCGAGGCGAAAACCCAATTCTCGCAACTCCTTGATGACGTTGCCAACGGCGCGACCGTCACGATCACCAAACACGGAGTACCAGTGGCGAGGTTGGTGCCCATTCGGGAGCATGGTCGCCCCACTCCGGCCGAAGCAATCGCGGCTTTCCGCGAATTCAGAAAGCGGGAAAGGATCACATTAGGCGATCTCACGATTCGCGAACTCATTGAAGAGGGGCGAATGTAGTGGTAATCGTTATCGACGGAGGGAGATCGATGAAAACCGTCGGCGCCTTTGAGGCGAAGACGCATTTCTCGCAACTGTTGGACGAAGCAGCGCATGGTACCACGATCACGATCACCAAGCACGGCGTGCCGATTGCCAAACTCATGTCAGTACATGAGGGGCGCCGGCTATCGCCCTCTGAAGCCGTCGATGCCCTGATCGAGTTCGAGCAAAAAGCGAATATATCGTTGGGGGATCTCACCATCCGTGGCTTGATCGAAGAAGGACGGCGGTAGTGACGTTCGTTGTCGATGCCTCTGTGACCCTCGCTTGGCTGATTACCGGAGAGATCACTCCATACACCAACGCGATCCGAGCGCGCCTGCGCTCCGAGCAGGTCTATGTTCCCCCGATTTGGCCGTATGAGGTTTCGAACGCGCTACTCGTCGCCGAGCGCCGTGGCCGAATGTCGCAAGCACAGGTGACGGATGTCCTCCAAAGACTTGACGACCTTGCGATCACGGTCGAGCTGGAGGCGCTCGAACGCGTCCCACAAGACGTGGTTGCGCTGGCCCGCCAGCTTAACTTGACCGTCTACGATGCGTCCTACGTTGAACTCGCGTTGAGCCGTGCTCTCCCAATTGCCACGATCGACAATCGGATGCGCACCGCGGCAGCCCAGGTCGGTCTGGAGATTGCCGACGGTGAATAGAGCATTCTTCAACGAGTGTGCGGCGAGTTTCGACCTGCCACATCGCACAGATAGCGGATAACAGAGGGCATCAGGTCCGACGCCTCCTGGTCGGTGCGAACGAACAGCGAATCCGCGGGCAACAGCCGGCTCCATTGCTCGTCTCCATGGTCGAGGTTGGCGGCTGCTGTCGTCCACTGCGATCGCCGCTTTTCCCGCATGGCCAACCGCTCTTCGCGCACGGCGTAGTCGGCCAGACATAAAACGAACTTCAATATCGCTCCGGCTTCGCGGGCGAGTGCCTCGGCCTTCCGAATGACGATCGGATACCCGGCCGGGCTGTCGAGGATGACCGAGAAGCCCTGGCGCAGGAGCAGGTCGCGGCCGACCTCGAAGAGCAGCTCGTAAGAGGCGTGGCCCGCGAGCTTCTCCGGCACGCCAACCTCTAGCAACGGCGACTTGAGGGTGTCCTTGTCGACGACCGGCCAGCCGAGCGCCCGCGACAGCGCCAGGGCGAGTGTCGTCTTGCCGGACCCCGGTGCACCAGCCATGACGACGAGGGTCAGCGGTTGGATACCCTGGCTCATAGACCCGCCACGACCGCTTCCACGTCGGCCGGGGTCGTCGTCGCCGTCTCGAACCAGACGCGCCAGAGCTCGTCGATCTGCTCTCCCGCCGCCCGCTCGAAGGCACGGCGCAGGTCTTGAGGCGCGGCGATCTCAAAGGCGTAGCGGTCGGCGTAGTCGCGCAGCGCGGCGAGGTAGGCGTCGTTGCCGATATGCACCCGAATTGCCAAGAAGCCGATTGCGCCTTTGCCGTAGTCGATCACGCCGCGCGGCGGCCCGCCCGTGATCTGGCTGATCGGCACGTCGACCACGCCGTCGCCGATTGTCGTCAGCGCCGAGAGGTAGGGATCGACGACCCGCGCCCGCATCTCCTGCCGCGCCACCTCCGGCCCGTGCGCCGTCTCGAGGTAGGTAACGAAGGCGGCGTTGGTCAGCCCTTCGGTCAAGTACGTGTGGTCGTTCGAATTGGCCCCGACCGTGCCCCCCCACCACTGGTGGCCGACCTCGTGGGCGATCAGGTACTCGAATCGGCCGGGGTCGTTCACGTACAACGGCGCGTCGTAGATCAGGTCGCCGTTGAGGAAGACGATCCCGGTCCAGGAGACGCCGAGCGCCCCCGCCAGCGGCGTATCGACCAGTTCGAACTCCTCGTAGGGGTAGGCGCCGAAGTGCGCCGCGTAGGCAGTGATTGCCGCGATGGCGATCGCCAGCGCCGCTTGCGCCCCCGCCTCGCCGCCGGGGTTGGCGTAGGAGCGGATCGTCGTCGCGCCCACCTCACCGGTCGCCACCACGTAGTCGTCATCGGCGACGAGCGCGAACTCGCGCGCCGGGCCGGAGAGGTAGCGCCTCCGAACCTCGTCTCCATCATCCTCGCTCGAAACCTCCGTGCCGGTGGCGACGATCGTCAGTCCAGCGGGCGCCGTTACTGTCACGTCGTAGAGCGCGGCGTCGGAAAAGGTGGCGTCGACGCCGGAGATCGGCGCGTCGAGCCGCCAACCGGTCCCCGCTTCGTAGCCGGCGACGATCGGGTACCAGTCGGCCAGCACCCAGGTCCCGTCGGAGGTATCGCGACTGAAGATGCCAAAGGTTCCGTCCGAGTTCTCCGGTACCTCGACAGTGAATTGCAGGTCGATCTCGACGGCGTCACCGGAGAGCAGCGGCTCACCCAGCGGGAGCGAGAGGACGGTGTCCTCGACGTCCAATCGCGGCCGGACCTCCTCGCCGTCGAGCAACGCCTGCTCGACCGTCAATCCGCCCTCGCCGTAGTGCACCCCGTTCGGATAGAGGCGGAAGACCACCTCGGTCAGGGTGTCCGGGGTCTCGTTGCGGAAGAGCACCCGTGCATCGCCGGCGATCGTCGAGTCCTCGGCGTCGAGCCGGACGTCGATGGTGTAGCG
>JBOGUE010000196.1:0-4396 GCA_050695955.1 Thermomicrobiales bacterium
CTCGGCACTCGGTCCTGGGCACTCGCGACGGCTTCAGCCGCGCTGAGCGAAAAGCCGCCGACGAAGACGGCGAGATGGCGGAAGAGGGTTTGCTCGGCCGGGGGGAGGAGGTCGTAGGACCAGGCGATGGCGGCGCGCATCGTTTGATGGCGGGTCGGGAGGTCGCGGGGACCGCCGGTGAGCACCTGGAGGCGGTTGGTGAGCCGGGCGTGCAGCGCCCGCGGCGAAAGGACTTTGGCGCGGGCAGCTGCAAGCTCGATCGCCAGCGGCAACCCGTCGAGCCGGCGACAGATCTCGGCGACCGCGGCGGCGTTGTGCGCGGTGAGCACGAAGTCCGGCCGGACCGCGTGCGCCCGTTGGAGGAAGAGGGCAACGGCCTCGGTGCGCGCAAGCTCGGCGACCGGTGGATTCGCCACCTCCGGCACCCGCAAGGGCGGCACTGGATACTCATGCTCTCCACTGATGTGGAGCGCGGACCGGCTGGTGGTCAGGACGTTCAGCCGGGGACAGGCCGCGAGCAATGCCGCGATCGGGGCGGCAGCGGCGTCGACGTGCTCGAAGTTATCCAGCACCAGCAGCATCTGCTGCTGCCGCAGTCGTCGCCGGAGCCGCTCCTCGAGCGGACGATTGCCGTCGTCCCGGACCCCGAGCGCCTGGCCGATCGCCGTCAGAACCAGGTCCGGCGTGCGAATAGGCGCCAACGAGACGAAGCACGCACTGCCGGTGAACTCCGGCTCGATCGTGGTCGCCACCTCCACCGCCAGGCGTGTCTTGCCGACCCCACCGGGACCGGTGAGCGTGACCAGCCGGACATCGGCGCGACGCAGGAGGGCAATGATCGCCAGGGCCTCGCGCTCGCGCCCGACAAGAGGGGTCACGGGCGCCGGTATGCGGCCGATATCGACCGCGGTTGACCCGATGAGCGTCAAGGCCACCATGGGAGTACTCGGTTCTGGGTAGGAGCGTCGTGGACTCGGCGTCACACTCCACGATGATACCCCACGGCTGAAGTCTACGAACCCAGCGCCGCTCCGTCGCTGAGGAGCCCAGCGCCGCGAGCAACTTGCGCGGCCGCGGCGCGGCTGTTGACGCCGAGCTTAGCCAGGACGTTGGCGACATGATGATGGACCGTGCGGTGGCTGATGAAAAGCTCCCTGCCGATTTCGCGGTCGGAGCGACCAGCGGCCAACAGTCGCAGCACGTCGATCTCGCGAGGCGTCAGGTTGTACGGCGTGGCAATGGCGCCGCTCTCTGCCAGGTCAGCTTCGGACATGACCGCAAACACGGCGGCGATCGCCGCATCAGGCGAAAGCGCCCGCCCGGCGTCCCAGGCGCTGGCGAGACAATCTGGCCCAAGCGCGGCGCGCAGGCCGGCGACGATGCGGCGGTGTTCAATCAGCTCGTGGCTATCGTAAGCAAACCCCGAGACATCACGGAGTGCCGCACCGGCGCCGAGGACCCGGGCCGCGGATGCCGCGTGCCCGATGGCCGCGATCAGCGCCCCGGTCACGCCGAGCCAAACGGCGATGCCGCGCGGATGCCCCACCGTCTGCCGCAACGGGAGCGACTCCTGATGGCAGGCCCAGGAGCGCGCAAATTGCCCCCGGCGGCGGGCGCATTTTCCGACATGGTCAAGGGCGATGGCGATCCCGCGCGTTTCGCCCAGCCGGCGATCAATCTCCAATGCCCGTTGCGAAAGCGCCTCCGCCCCTTCGATGTCGTCCTGGCAATAGCGCGCGACGGACTGGTTCGTGAAGGTGGTGGAGACCCCATCAAGATTGCCGAGCCGTTCGAAAATGCCCCGTGCTTCTTCGAAGAGCGCGCTGGCTTCGTCAACGTCGCCCATCTCCAGGATGTCGAGCGCGAGACTGCTGAGCGCTCCGGCGATCCCATCCTGATCACCGACCGCCCGGTAGCAAGCCAGCGCCTCTTCATCGCAGGCCCGGGCCTTGGCATAGTCACCCTGCCGGTTTGCCACCGATCCGAGCACACCAAGCGCCCGCGCCATGCCGAGCTGGTCTCCCAGTTCACGCATGATCGCGAGACTCGCTGCCGCATGGGCGATCGCCGCATCCTGATCGCCTTTGAAATACGCGAGCGATCCCGCCCCCTGGAGCACGTTGGCACGCGGGTGGGCCAGGGCGCCATCACCGCCCAGGCACTCGATTGCCTGCTCGAGCCAGTCACGACCTTCGCTCAATGGACCACGGATCCGCCAGAACCTCCACAATGCCCAGGCGAGACACGCAAACTGTTCCGCCCCTCCATCGCCGGACGTCGAAAACCATCTCAACGCCTTCCGAAGATTGCCGCGCTCGATCTCGAGCCGATCTAACCACGCCTGCTGCTCTGGCCCGGTGAGGAGAGGGCCAACTCTCTCCGCCAGCGCCAGATAGTAGTCCGCATGCTGCTGACGAGCATTTGTGGCTTCTCCGCTTGCGTCGAGCTGTTCCAGTCCGTACTCACGGATCGTCTCCAGCATTCCGAACCGCGATTCGTCCTCGTCGGTCTCGATCCGATACAGCAGACTCTTATCGACGAGGGAGGCGAGGCCATCGAGCGCCGAGTGTCCAGTGCCGAGTACCCAGCCGGTTGCCGCGGGCGGCTGCCAGATCGCGGCAGTGCGTTGCGGACCATCGCGCGCGTCGTTCGGCTGGGCACTCGGTACTCGGTCCTGGGCACTCGCGACGGCGTCGGCGGCATCGAGCGGGAAGCCGCCGACGAAGACGGCGAGGTGGCGGAAAAGGGTTTGTTCGGCCGGGAGGAGAAGGTCGTAGGACCAAGCGATGGCATCGCGCATAGTGCGCAGGCGGTCAGGCTGGTCGCGAGCGCCGCCGGTGAGCACCTGGAGGCGGTTGGTGAGCAGGGCGAGGAGCGCCTCCGGCGAGAGGACCTTGGTCCGGGCAGCGGCGAGCTCGATGGCGAGCGGCAGCCCGTCGAGCCGCCGGCAGATCTCGGCGACCGCCTCGGCATTCGATGCGCGGAGGGCAAAGTCCGGCCGCACCGCCTCCGCGCGCTGGAGGAAGAGGGCAACGGCTTCAGTGCGAGCCAGATCGGCGACGTCCGCGCGCGCCGCCGCATCCGGCACCCGCAAGGGTGGGACCGGATACTCATGCTCTCCACTCACCCGCAACGACCCCCGGCTCGTCACCAACGCATTAAGCCGGGGACACGCTGCCAGCAACTCCGTCACGAGCGGCGACGCCGTGTCGACGTGCTCGAAATTGTCTATCACCAACAGCAGATGCTGATCCCGCATGTGATCGCGCAGTCGCTCGTCGAGGGCTTGGATACCCTGCTCCCTGATGCCCACGGCACGGCCGATGGCTGGCACAACGAGATCCGGAGAACGGATGGGCGCGAGCGCAACGAAACAGACGCCGTGTGAGTACTCGGTCGCAAGCGCGGCTGCCACATCGAGCGCCAGCCGCGTTTTGCCGACGCCACCAGGGCCGGTGAGGGTGACGAGTCGAACGTCGTCACGCCGCAGCAGCGCCCGCACAGCCTCGGCCTCGCACCCCCGCCCCACCAGCGGATTGACCGGCGCCGGCAGCCAACCGGCATCGGCAATGGCATCGTCGACAATCGTCAAGAGGCCGCGCGGCTGATGGGCTGTGGGTACTGGAGGCAGACTCACCATTGTCGGTCCACCGATCTCTTCGCCACCGGGAGCGCCTCCCCTCGACCAAACGTGATCCGCTATGTTGGATGATACTGCCTGGCACGGGGCACGGGCAGTCACACACGCCCCGCACCCAGCATCGATTCTGGACAACGAGTCAAAACGCGCCTATTATCGGCCGTGCTATGCCGGTTGGTCCGGAGCGCGGCAGGCGCTCCCCGTTGCAGCGGAGCGACAACGGCAAGCGGGGTCGTGGCGGAAGGGACTTCCACGGTGTACGAGTTCCTCGCGGTGTTCTCCGGGGTGCTGGTCGGCCTTGTCGCCTGGCAGGTGCATCGGGCGCGGATGCGCGCGGCGGCGGTGGCGTCGATGAGCCTCGCCGTCGGTGTGCTCGTCGCCTCGATCAGCGGCGAGATCATGGAGAGTTGGGCGTTCGCGCTCCTTGATGCGGTCCAGGTCGCCGTGGCGGGAATTGTGACGATCGTCGTCCTCACCAAGTTTCGGACGCCGGCGACGCAATGAGGCGTTAGGCGTTAGGGGCCGCGTCGTCGTTTTCCTGACGCCTCAGCCCTATCGCCTATCTAACCCGGTGTGCGAGTTTAGGGGAGCAGTCGAGCGAGTTGGAGCGGTGGATTACCGATCGCGGTGTTCAGGAGGGTGGCGATGGTATGGCTCAGAACCTTGCGCAGGAGGCGACTGCACAGATGCCATTGATCGCGCGCCCACACCCGCTTGGCGTGGTACCGCTCGACGAGTTGCCCGAAGGTGGTGTCA
>JBOGUE010000197.1:0-16738 GCA_050695955.1 Thermomicrobiales bacterium
CCAGGACCCCGACCCATCCGTCCGCCGCGTCGAGACCGAACGGATGCTCGAACGGACCATGGAGACACGGGCATTGCTCGACCGCCACGGCATCGCCGCCGAGACGGTGACCTGCGGCGGTACCGGCACCTACGACATTTCCGGGGTTTATCCGGGCGTCACTGAGCATCAGTCGGGGTCGTACGTCTACATGGACCCCGAGTATCAGCAGAAAGTGCCTGCCTTCACCCTCGCCTACAGCATTCTCAGCACGGTCATCAGCCGCCCGAGCGCCGGCAACGTGATCACCGACGCCGGCATCCAGTCATTGGCCAACGACTACGGCACGCCCCTCGCTAAGCACCACCCCGAACTGGCATACGCCTCCCTCTCCGAAGAGCACGGCCAATTCCACGTGCGCGACGGCTGCCTGACCGCGCTGGACCTCGGAGACCGGATCGAGATCCACCCCGGCCACTGCTGCTCGGCGGCAAATCTCCACGACGTGGTCTTTGGCGTGCGCGGCGGTATCGTCGAAGAGGTGTGGCGGGCCACCGCACGCGGGAAGTCCGAGTAACTCATCCCCCTCGCATATCCCGCGCGAGGCGTAACGAGGCAGCGAGCCGCACCTCGGGATCAGACCCGCCCTCAAACTCCAGGCAATGCACAACCGGTTGCGGCAACCCATCGAACGCGGCAAAGATCGCGTCTAGCGGCAGATCGCCTTCACCCAACCCAACAGACGCCGTGCCGCGCACATCTTTCAGGTGTGACGCGATCAAGCGTGGACCAAATGCGTCGATGGCCGTCAACGCGTTCTCGCCGTTGGCCGCGTAGTTGCCGATATCGACGTTCGTGCCCAGCGCCGGCGAGGGGATGGCGCCGAGCACCTGCTTGATCTCCGCCACCCGGTTACCGGGCGCCTTCGCGAAGTTCTCGAGCGCCACGACCATCCCCCGCGCCGCGGCGTACTCCACCGTGCGCCGGGCACGTTCCCAGGCAGGATCACGCGGGTCGTCCGGCAAGGCGCCTTGAAAGACGCGCACGAACCGGGCGCCGAGCGCCACCGCATCGTCGACGTTCTGGCGCAACTGGTCCTCGCCGGCATCATCCGCGGCCAGGAGCGTCGTCATGGTGGCGTAGGTGACGACGAGGTCGCGCTCCGTGGCCGCGCGCTGGATCTCGCCGATCTCCGCCGCGCGATCTCCCCAATAGCTGTCGCGCACCTCGACGCCGTCCGCCCCCACACGCGGCGCGGCGTCGAAGACGTCCCGCTGCGACATCGCGCCGCCGCTGATCGCCTCAAGGAACTGCATCGTCGATATCAGAATCGGATTCCTTGTCGTCATCTTTCCCTCTCTCGTCGTCGACCGACCGTATTCACCCCTGGTCATGCCGAGCCGCCGCGAGGAATCGTCCCGTGCCTGCTGGGAGGGCGAGGTTCCTCTCTGCGATCGGAATGACGGGGTTGGCAGCGTCCCTTGACACCGCATTGCCCCGCGCATAGGATCACTGTAGGGATATCTGATGTCTGATGTCAATTGATGGAGCGAGGACGGCCGGTGGGGCATCGTGACGCCGAGTGGATGATCGACGTCGCGGGCATCCCCACGCCCGTCCTATTGCGCACGCCAACTACGCTGGCTGAACGGCCGGCGCTGCTCATCCATTTGACGCTGGCCATGGGCGCGGGCCTCGACGAGCTGCCGCATGGGCTCGTGCCCCGCGCCTTCCTCGCGGCCGGTTACCGCGTGGCCAGTTTCGACTTGCCGCACCACGGCCGGCTCGTCGACCAACACGGCACGGGTTTGGTCGGCATGGCGGCGGCGATGGCGGCCGGCTCGGACGTCGTCGCGCGCGCCATCGCAACCGGTCGCGGCCTGACCGACGCCTACCTGGCGCGCGCCAACGGTGAGGGCGGCGCTATCGTCCTCTGCGGCATCTCGCGCGGCGGTTTCTTCGCTCTCCATCTTCTTGCCGCCGACCCACGCATCGCGGCCGCCGCCTCCTTTGCGCCGGTCACCAACCTCCTCGCCTTGCGTGAGTTTACCGGTCTGGCGCAATGTCCGCTCGTCCAGCAGGCGAACGCGATCCACCTCGTACCGCAACTCGCCGGCCGCCCGACCTTTTGCGCGATCAACGACGACGACCGGCGCGTCAGCACCGCCGATTGCCTGGCGTTTCATGCGGCATTGCGGGCCGCCTCGCCGGACCCGTCGAGTCCTGCGCTGCGCGTCGAGCCCGGCGATACCCACACGGTCTCGGACGACGCTTACCATGAGGGCGCCGCCTGGCTGCTCGATCGCATCGGTTGAGGGAGACGCCTGCCGCTATGACCTATGATCTGGTGCTCAAGAACGCCCGTCTGGTCGATCCTGGGAACGGACAGGACGGACCGCGTGACGTCGCCATCGAGGGCGGCAAGGTCGCCCGCGTTGCCCCGGAGATCGGACCGGCGACGGCCAAGCGCACCTGGGACCTCAGCGGGAAGGTGATCGCGCCCGCGCTGATCGACATCCACATGCACACGACGCTCGGACTTGGCGGCGAAGCCGCGTTTGCGATGCTGGCCCGCGCCGGCGTCGGCACCGCCGTCGACTTCGCCGGCCCGCCCGCTCAGGTGCTCGATTTCATGGCGGGCCATGGCAGCGGCATCACCGTTGCCAGTCTCCAGGTGCTGCGACCCGCCCCCGACAGTCGAGAGCATGCCTTCTCCTCCGGTCCGGACACCGTTATCGCGACCAATGAACCTGCCGCGCCGGAAATTCGCCGCGCGATTACCCGCGGCCTGCAAGAAGGCGCCATCGGGACCAAAATCCTTGGCGGCCACTTCCCCTTCACCCCCGAGGCGACTGAACGAATCATCGAGGAGTCGGTCGCGCTTGGCGTCTACATGGCCTTCCACGTCGGCACGACGGCGACCGGCAGCAACCTGGCCGGCCTCGAGGAGGCCGTCGGGATGGCGACGCCAACTCGCCGCCTCCATCTCTGCCACATCAACAGTGCCCTCCGCGGCCAGATCCTGCCGTCGCGCCTGGAAGAGGCATCGCGGGCAATGGCCTTGTTGGAAGCTGCCGGGGAGGCGGTGATCAGCGAGTCCTTCCTCACCCGGTGGAGTCCCGACCCGGGTCTCTGCGTCAACGGCATTCCGGACTCGGCCATCGTCCGCACCAGCCTGCAGATGGGCGGCTACGAGCCGACCGAGGCCGGACTGGAACGGGCCATCGCTGAGGGCTTCACGGTCGTGATCGTGCCACGGGGCGACGACAACGTCGCGGTCGGCGGTGTGGAGGGGGTGCGTTACTGGCGCGAGACCGGAACGGCCGCCGGCATCGCCTTCCCGATCAGCTTCGCCGACGTCGGGCTGATCTGCGGCACCCAGAAGCGACGCGACGGCCAGTTTGCGGTCACGGCGCTGGCCAGCGATTCAGGCTTGCTGCCGTTCAACGTCACCCTCGACCACGGCTTGACTCTGGTCCAGTTCGGCGCGTTGACGCTGAGCGAGTTGATTCACAAGGCGTCCTACGCGCCGTCGCGCATGCTCGGTCTCGTCGAAAAGGGGCGCCTGGGGGAGGGCGCCGACGCCGATATCGTCGTGATCGACTTCGACCGGCGGCGGGCCGACCATCTGCTCGTGGCCGGCGAGCCGGTGATGACAGATGGCCTGGTCGTCGGGCGAGGCGGTACATTCCTCACGACGGAAGCAGGCGCCACGGCTGCCGCGAAGCACGGGTTGCCGCATCGCATCTTGGACCTTTCACAGAGTCTGCTCTACCTAAGGATACCGGCATGACGTCGACAATCTCGCTTGCGGACGTCTTTCAAGCGCGCCAGGTGGTGCGCCGCTACTTGCCGCCGACGCCACTTATAGCCTCTCCCGGCTTGAGCCGCCGCACGGGCCGCGACGTCGCGGTCAAGTACGAGAACATGTCGCCGATCCGCTCCTTCAAGGCGCGCGGACCGGTCTACTGTCTCAGTCGCTTGGCGGCGGACCAGCCCGGCGTCGCCTGCGCTTCGACCGGGAACCACGGGCAGGGAATGGCGCTGGCCGCGCGGTGGTTCGGGCGGCGGGCGGTGGTCGTCGTTCCCCACGGCACAAACGAGCGCAAGGTGACCGCAATGCGGCACTTCGGGGCGGATCTCCGTATTGAGGGACACAACCTCGAAGAGTCGGTCGGGATTGCCCAGCGCTTCGCCGCCGAGGAAAACCTCGTCTACGTCGAGGACGGCGAACACCCCGACGTCATGATCGGCTGCGCGACGCTTGCGCTCGAAGTGATCGAGCAACAGCCGGATCTCGATTGCCTGCTGGCGCCCGTCGGCGGCGGCAACCTGATCGCCGCATGCGGCTTGGTCGTGAAGGCGCTCCGCCCCGACGCCAAGGTGGTCGGCGTGCAGTCGGACGCGGCCCCGGCCGTCTACGAATCGTGGCAGCGGGGCACGTCGGTCCATCTCGATCAGTGCGCGACCTTCGCCGGCGGCATCGCCACCAGCTACCCGTGCCACTTCACCTTCCCCTTCATTCGATCGTATGTCGACGAGATGGCGCTCGTCTCCGACGACGCCCTGGTCGAGGCGGCGCACGTCATGTTGGAAGAGACCGGCCACCTGCCCGAAGGCGCGGGCGCGGCCGGCCTCGCCGCCCTCCTCGCCGACCCCGCCCGCTTCGCCGGCCAAAAAGTCGTACTGCTTCTCACCGGCGGCAACTTCGAGTCGCGGATCTGGGACCGGGTTCGTGGTAACGACTGATCCGCGCGCGGGCCGATTGCACTACCCCGTCATGCCGACCAACGGAAGGAATCGTCCCGTCCGTTTTACGATGGCGAGATTCCTCGTACCTCGGAATGACGATGGGGATCGTCTCCCTAGCTCACGTCCCGCAGGCGCAGGACGTGCAGACCAACGCGGCCGGCCGCATCCGGGTAGGTGTGGACGACGCAGGCGATGTCGCGGTCGTTGATTGAGACGAGGTCGGGGTAGCCGCAGAGGATGCCGGTCCGCGCCAAGGCGTCGGCGTTGCCGGGTGCGGCGGTATAGAGGCGGCCGACGAGGCGCCAGGTGATGCCGCCGTCCTCGCTGACGCTGCAACAGACGCCGGTCGCGCCGGGGCTTTCGTCGCGGTAGGCGCACAACACCGCGCCGGAGCGCAACCGGACGAGCTTGATGTTGGCGCCCTGGAAACCGGTGGGCTGGATGGCGCTCCAGGTCCGTCCCTCGTCCCCCGAATGGGCGCAGAAGCTCTGCCGGGTGAAATGCTCGCGGCTGACCGCCAAAAAGCGGCCGTCGCTCAGGCGAACAACGTCGGTGTCGCTGAAGTTGCGGTCCGGCGCGGCGGCGATGATCACCGGCGGGGTCAGATGGTGATCCCGGCCGGTGCTGGTCGTGATGCCTGCCTGCCAGCCACTATCACGCCCGGTCGTGCCCATGACGGCCAGCAAGAAGCGGCCGTCCGCGAGTGGGTGCGGATTGCTTGCCCCGTACATCTCGGTCCAGTACGGAAAGAGGCGGATCTCAGGTCCCGGTTCTTCCCAGGTCCGGCCCCCGTCGCGGGAATCGCGGCTGGTGATGTACCAGTCGCCGAAGGGTTCATCGCCGCCAAGCGACGCATCGACCCTGACGCGGCCGACGATCGCCCGGATGCGGTCGTCCGCGAACCGGACCAACCCGCCCATCGGCAGGCAATCCCACTCGGGGTACGAGTAGATGGGGACCGGTTCGACCCAGGATCGCCCGTCGTCCACGGATGAGGTCACCATCACCTCGCCGTCGTTCTGGCGGACCGGTCCGGCGCCGGTGCGATAGGCGAGCAACAGCCGCCCGTTCTCGACTCGCGCCAAGCTGCCGCAGGTGCGATGCGTGATGGCGTCCGCGGGAAACAGCGTCGCGGCCTCCACGACCTCGATCGGACTGTCAGCCTCGAAATGCGGCGTTGGCTCAATCATCCCGCCATTTCCCCCGTTTCCCCGTCATTGCTCTTGACATGCCTGTCACAGCACGGTAGCCTAAATGATGTCTGATGTCTTTTCAATCGAATCAAATCGCGCGGCGAAACGCCGGGAGGAACGTGCGGAATGCCTGCAACAGGGCGCAATCGCGACTACCGGGTGGGCGTTGTCGGTCTCGGCGGGCGCGGCCGCCAGCTCGCATCGCATTGGCAGGGTGTACCGGGCGCGAAGGTCGTCGCCGTCGCCGACCTCATCCCCGAACGACTCGACCAGGCGCACGCCGCCATCGGCGACGTCGCAACCTACGCCGATCACCAAGCGATGCTCGCCGACGCCAACCTGGATGTGGTGACCATCGGCACGACCGGTCAATACCACGCGGCGATCACCCGCGACGCCTGCGTCCAGGGCATCAAGGCCATCTACTGCGAGAAACCGATGGCCTGCTCGCTGGCTGACGCCGATGTCATGATCAACTCGTGCCGCGACAGCGGCGCGGTCCTCCAAATCGGGCATCAGCGCCGCTGGATGGACCCGATCACGCGCGTCCGCGCCGCGATCCAGGACGGGGCGATCGGCCAACCGACTTTCGGCTACATCTACTGGCCGACCGGACGCATCGGCTCGAACGGATCGCACTTCTTCGACGCCCTCAACTTCATGCTCGACAGCAAGCCGGTCGAGGTGGTCGGCCGCGTCCAGCGCGGTCTGGACCTCTCCCGCGTCGAGGAGCACCCGGTCTACAGCACCCGCTCGCTCGACGATCCCGGCGCCTCCGGCGTCATCACCTACGCCAACGGGGCCAGGATCGCCGTCGATTGCCTCAACGACGTGCTTTTGCCGTACACCTACCTTTTCGGCGGCTCCAAGGGCCGCATCGACCTGGAGGAAGTCTCCTGGCAGATCGACTACCGGGCGCGGGACGCCGACACCCGCAGCCATCGCGAGGCCTGGACCATCCCGGCCCGCCGCGAGTTCGCGCGGGCTCAGAACGGCCTCGAAGCGGACGGCGCGTCGGAGCAACGCGGCTACGAGGAGATGCTCGCCTGCATCGAGAGCGGGGCAAAGCCGGCATCGACCGGGGAAGACGGCCGTCTGGCGCTCGAAACGATCGTCGCCTTCCATCTCTCATCCGACGCCGGCGTGACGCCTGTCTCGCTGCCACTGCCTGCATCCGCGAACCAGATTCAGCTGACGATTCACTAGAACATGTTTGGAAGGCTTCGTCATGCTGACCAACGGGAAGCATCCCCCGGCGAAGCCGATCCGTCGTACTCGCGGTGCGCTTCGCGCGGGGATGCTTCGATCCCTCAGCATGACGATGGGGGCGCGGCGCTTGAGCTCGATGCGGCCGGCCGGCCACGTAGGAGGTATTGATGATGCCCGCGGCAAGGCGTGACTATCGGGTTGGCGTAGTCGGGCTCAGCGGGCGAGGCCGGCAATTGGCTTCGTACTGGACGGGCATGGCAGACGCTCGACTGGTCGCGGTAGCAGATTCGGTCCCGGAGCAGCTCGACCAGACACACACCGAGATCAGCGACGTTGCCTGCTATGCCGACTATCAGCAGATGCTGGCCGAGGCTGATCTCGACATCCTGACGATCGCGCTGACGGAAGAGCAGCACGCCGCCGTCACGCGGGATGCCTGCGCGCGAGGCATTCGCGCGATCTACTGCGAAAAGCCGATGGCCAGCTCGCTGGCCGACGCCGACGTGATGATCAACGCCTGCCGTGACAGCGGCGCGGTCTTGCAGATCAGCCACCCGCGCCGCTGGATGGACCCGATCGTCCGCGTGCGGACGGCGATCCAGGAGGGGGCGATTGGGCAGCCCACCTTTGGGTTCCTTTACTGGCCGACAGGCCGGGTCGCCCAGGAAGGAACCCACCTCTTCGACGCCGTCAACTTCATGCTTGACAGCCGGCCGGTCGAGGTCGTCGGGCGCGTGCAGCGCGGTCTGGACCTGACCCGCGTCGACGATCACCCGGTCTACCGTACGCGGTCGCACGACGATCCCGGCGCCATCGGCTTCATCACCTATGCCAACGGCGCCCGCGTCTGTGTCGATGCGCTCAACGACGTGCTCATGCCGCCAACCTACATCCTGGGCGGGTCGCGGGGCCGGTTCGATATCGAGGAGGCCCCGTGGCGGATCGACTACCGGGCGCGCGACGCCGACACGCACAACCACAACCAGGGCCGGACCGCTCCGGCCCGGCGCGATTTTCCGGCGCCGGTCGCGGAAGCGCCCGGCGACGCGGAACGGCGCGGATTCCAAGAGATGATCGCCTGCATCACATCGGGCGCCACGCCAACCTCCTCGGGAGCGGACGGCCGGTCGGCGTTGGAGACGATTGTGGCGTTCCATCTCTCGTCCGACGCCGGCGTCTGCCCTGTCTCGCTGCCGCTGCCGGCCTCGGCCAACGATTTCCAGCTCATTGCTCATTAGGCAAGACTTGTTCCGTGCCGCGGTCAGGCAATCAGGAGCCACGATGAAGATCACGGCCGTCACTTGCCATCTCTGCCGCGCGACGAACCCGGCCGGCTACGAGGCCGGCGCGGCGATCATCCGCGTCGAGACCGACGAAGGGGTCACCGGTCACGGCGAGGCGCTGATGGGCCTCTTCTGCGGCGAGGTCACCGCCGCGATCACGCGCTACTACGAACCGTTACTGGTCGGGCAAGACCCGGCAGCGATCGACGCCTTGTGGCAGTTGATGTTCGATTCGAGCGTCTGGTGGGGGCGTTCGGGGGCGGCGCCGAGCGTCTTCGGCGCAATCGAGGTCGCGCTCTGGGACATCGCCGGGCAGCGCGCCGGCAAGCCGTGCTACGCCCTGCTCGCGGAGACGCCCCGCGCCACCGTACCCGTCTACGCCAGCATGGGAGCCGCGCCGGGCACGCCTGAAGATGCTTCGATCTTGATCCGGGAGCTGATCGACGAGGGCTTTCGCGGTCTCAAGATTGGACTCACCTTTGGCGACTCGGGTCATCTGGAGTGGACCCGGCCGCGTGGCGACGCCCTCTGTGAGCAGCTCGGGGCGACCCTCGCCGCGATCCGCGAGGCGGCCGGCGACGAGATTGCCATCGGCGTCGATGGGCATACCGGCGGCATCCCGGACCCGATCGCTCGCGACGAGGCGCTCGCCGTCGCCCGCGTGTTGGAACGGTACGACGTCAGCTTCTTCGAGGAGCCGCTGAGCTACCTCGATCCGGCCGGCTACGCCTGGCTGCGCCAGAATAGCACCGTCCGCATCTCCGGCGGCGAAAGTCTCACGCTGCGCGAGGGGTTCGCGACCTTCACCGACCTCGACGCGCTCGACTTGCTCCAGCCAGACGTGAACTACGTCGGCGGTTTCGGGCAGGCGGTCGCCGTCGCCAAGCTGGCGGAGGAACGCGGCCTCGGCGTGATGCCCCACGCCTGGTGCGGCGGTCCGGGTTTCGTCGCCAATGTCCATCTGGCACTCGCCTTCGACGTTGTCGAGCGTTTGGAGATGCCCCGCCAGCTCACCGATCTGCAGGCAGCGGCGCTCATCGACCCGCCGCTGATCCGCGACGGGCTGCTCCACGCGCCGACCGCGCCGGGTCTCGGCATCGCGTTCGACCCCGCCATGGCTCAGCAGTTCCCCTTCCCGCCCGGCCTCGCCGAACGCGCCTCAGGACTGATGTACGTGCCGCCGAACGGAGGTGATTAGGGCGTGTTTGAGAGCGCCGTCATGCCGAGGCAGCGAAGCATCCCCGCGCGCAGCGCCGCGCCGTCACCGACTGATCGGCTTCGCCGGGGGATGCTTCGGCTTCGCCGGGGGATGCTTCGGCTTCGCCGGGGGATGCTTCGGCTTCGCCTCAGCATGACGGGGAGGGGCGGTGCCGGACGACGCGGGATGACGGTGTACGGACAAAGCCTAGTGGGGTGGCGCGATGATCGCGCTCATCGTCGATAGCGTCGGGAATGAGTGGAAGAACCTGCCGGCAGACCTCGACGTCAGGCTGTGCGCGGGAGACGTCGCGTCGTTGAATGCGGCGCTGGAGGACGACGTCGAAATCCTGGTCACCGACGCCATGCCGACCGCCGTCGATCGGTGTGGCGGGCTGCGGTGGGTGCAACTGGTCTCGTCGGGCGCGAACCAGGCGATCGACCATCCGTTGCAGCATCGCGGCGTCGTCATCGCTAGCGCCGCCGGCATCTGCGCCGTCCACATCGCCGAGTTCATCGTCGCCCGCATCCTCTTCCACACCAAGCAGTTCGCCCCGATTGCATCGTTGCAAAGCGAGCGGCGCTGGGGTGATCGCCTGGCGCTGGCGCGGCCGGAGCTACGCGGTCAGCACGCGATCCTGATCGGTTACGGCGGCGTCGGTCGGGAGACGGCGCGTCTCCTGGCGGCCTTCGGCATGTGGATTTCCGCCGTCGCCCGCGACCCGGCGCAGCGCTCCTACGACGGGTATCTGCCCTATGCCGGCACCGGCGATCCGGACGCCTCGCTGCCGGAACGGATCGTCACGCCGGACGCGCTGGCGGACGTCTTGCCCGATGCCGACGTCGTCGTGGTCTCGGTCTCACTCAACCCGTCGACCTATCACCTGATCGATGCGGCTCTGCTGGCGCGGTGCCGGCCAACCGCCATCCTGATCAATACCGCCCGTGGTCAGGTAGTCGATGCGGATGCGTTGACGCGGGCGCTAGACGCCGGGCAACTCGCGCATGCCTATTTGGACGTCTTCGACGAGGAGCCGCTGTCGCCAGAATCTCCCCTTTGGGCGCATCCGAAAATCTCGGTTTCGCCGCACATGGCCGGGGTGATGCCGGACGCGGCGCTCAAGCTCGAAGCGCTTTTTCTCGCCAATCTCGCACGCTATCGCCGGGGAGAGCGGCTTATTAACCAGCTCCGGCCGCTCCGACAGCTCCGACAGCGTTGATTCGAAACGGTTCCCGGGTGGCGGGAGCCGGCGCAGGATACCGTGGGAGGAACGACTCGTGGGACAATCCCGGAAACTTCGGTTCGCGCAGGCGGGCGTCGCCGCCATCCACGCCTCGATGTACCGCGACACGCTGCTGATGATGGACGACGAGATCGAGTTGGTCGGGTTCTGGGACCCGGAACCGGAGGTGTCGCGCGTCCGGATCAAGCCCGACGCGGAGCACATTCCGTTCTACGACAGCATTGGCGAGTTGCTTGAGAAAGCGCAGCCGGACGCGGTCCTCGTCTCCGGCTACTGCCGCGATATGCCCGGTTGGATGCTTGAGGTGGCCGAGGCCGGCGTCCACGTCTGGGCGGAGAAGCCGTTCGCGGTCCATTCCGACCAGCTGCTGCCGGTGGCCGAGGCGATGCGGCGGCACAACTTGGCCTTCTCCTGCGGCTACTCGTGGCGGTTCGAGCCGCTCAGCTTGCTGATCAAGGAGACGAACGACGCCGGCCTGCTGGGCAAGCCCTACTCGGTCGAGATGCGCCTGCTCACGTCGAGCGTCAAGAACCGCGACCCGAACCACTGGATGTTCGATCCCGCCCTCAGCGGCGGCGGCATCCTGAACTGGCTCGGCTGCCACTGGTTCGACCTGATGCGCTTCTGGACCGGCTCAGAGGTGACCAAGGTGGCGGCAATCGAGGCGAACGTCAGCGGCGCCGCGATCGCTGTCGAAGACGCGGCGATGGTCTCGCTCCAATTCGCCAACGGCATGGTCGGCAGCCTGCACACCGGCAACTTCCTGCCCAGCGGCAATGAGATCTACTTCGGACTTCGCGGCTCCGACGGCGCCGTCACCTGGCGTCACGAAGATGGGAGCTGCACGATCCACAGCACCAACCCGGCGTGGGAAGCGGCCCCCGAACGCACCTTCGCCATGCCCTCCGCCAAGCTCGCCGGCTACGGCGGGGCCGGCATGCGGCTGATGCGGGCCTTCGCCGCCGAGATCCGCGGCGAGGGGGCGAGCGGTTATACCATCGACGACGCCATCAAGTCGCTCCAGATCATCGAGGCCGCGCACGAGGCAGCGCGCACCGGGCGGACGGTGGCGCCGGCCGACGCGACCGCCGCCGTATCGTAGAGGAGGTCATCTTCGCCGCGACTGACTCCCAGCGCCAGCGAACCGTGAGCGGTCGAGAAATACGTCAGCACAGGAGTGAATACCGTGCTCACCGAGCGACTCGCGATAGACGGTGGAACCCCGGTTCGGACGAGGCCATTCGGTCCCAGCCACGATTTCGGCCAAGACGATATCGACGCGGTTGCCGCATTGCTCAACACCGGCAACCTCGGCCGCGCCTGCATTGACGAGTTTGAACAGGCGTTTGCCCAGAAGACCGGCGCCACGCATGCGGTCACCGTCTCCTCCGGCACCGCCGCCATGCACACCTGCGTCGGCGCGATTAATCCCGATCCGGGCGACGAGATCATCGTCACGCCCTGGACCTCCGGCGGCAGCATCATCGGCATGCTGTTGGCCAATTGCGTGCCGGTCTTCGCCGACGTCGACGACACCTATAACATCGACCCGAAAGACGTGGAGGCGAAGATCACGCCGCGGACGCGGGCGATCATGGCGGTCCATCTCTTCGGCAACCCCTGCGACATGGACGCGCTGGGCGACATCGCCCGGCGGCACAACCTCTTCCTGATCGAGGATGCCTGCCAGTCGCACTTCGCCCAGTTCCAGGGCCGCACGGTGGGCACGATGGGCGATATCGGCGGGGTGAGCTTCGGCGGCAAGCACCTCTCGGGCGGCAGCGGCGGGTGCGTGCTCACGAGCGACGACGGCCTCTGGGAACGCGCGCTGCTCTTCTCCGACGTCGCGCTGCCGCGCGGACACAACACGTACGCCGGCCTGCCGTACGCCAACTACTTTCTGGCGCCCAACTACAAGATCAGCGAATTAGTCGCCGCTGTCCTGGTCTCGCAGCTCAAGAAGGTCGACGGTTACATCGAGCGCAAGATTTGGGCGGCCGAACGGATGAATGCGGCGTTCGCCGAGGTGGACGAGATCACCCCGCAGGCGGTGCGCCCCGGCAACCGCCACACCTACTGGACCTACGGCTTCACCATCGACACCGACGCGCTCGGCGTCAGCGCCCCGGCCTTCGCCGAGATGGTCAGCGCGGAAGGGGTCGCCCTCGGCGGTCCGTACATCGGCACGCCGGAGGTCGGTCCGCTCTACCGCAATCCGTTCCTGGCCGGGCCGAACTGCTACGGCAAGAGCCGCTTCCCCTTCGACTACGGACGGGAGCGGCCGCACGACTTTCGGCACGACTTCTGCCCCTACGGCGAAGCGCTCTTCACCCGCAACTGCAACCTGGCGATGCGGCCGTCCTTCAGCGAGGAAGATGTCGACGACATCGTGACGGCGATCCTGAAGGTTGCCGAGCATTGCCGCAACCGCGGTCGCTATCGCAGCCTCGCCGCGAGTGGGGTCGGCTGATGCTCGCGATCGACTGCAACACCTTCTTCGGGGTACGCCCGGACCAGCGGACCGACTACGCGGTGGCCACGCTCGCCGGAATGATGACCGAGAGCGGCGTCGCCGGCGCCCTGACGCTGTCGCTGCGCGGCGTCCACTACGACCATCAGCTTGGCAACCAGGAGACGCTCGACGTCTGCCGGCGGTATCCCCAACTCATCCCGGTGGCAACGATCAACCTGGCCCGCCACGTCGGCTGGCGGGAGGATGTCGATTGGTGCCTCACCCAGGGCTTCCGCGCCTTCCGCTTCTTTCCGGCGACACAGCATTGGTCCGTGCGCGACGCCGGGTTCCGCCAGCTCTGCGAGCGGCTGGCGCCGGCCAAGACGCCGCTCTTCTTCACGATTGCCGATGGCAACGACGCGAACGAGATCGCGGAGCGGACGGCCGACCTTGGCCTCCCGGTCGTCCTCCTGCAGGGGGCATACGCGAACGAGAGCGTCACGATCGCCCTGGCCCAGCGCTACCCGCATATTCACCTCGACGTCACGCGCCGGGGGACGCCGCACATCGTCCGCTACCTGATCGATCAATGCGGCATCGACCGGGTGCTCTTCGGCACGAACGCGCCGCAAAATTGCATGCAGCCCGCGATGAACTCGGTCTTCGTCGCCGATCTGCCCGCCGCGCAGACCGAACAGATTCTGTCCAGGAACGTCCTGTGTTTGCTCAATCTGGCGCGGACCGATTTGCCGGACGGTGTCACCGAGCCGGTGGCAGCGGAACCGCAATACCGCGGCTATCCTGGCCCGACAATCGATATGCACGCCCACCTCGGCCCGTGGCGTTTCCCGATCCTGACCCGCGACACCGAGACGATGCTCGACTACGCCCGCCGCTACAACCTGGAGAAGATCATCATCTCCTCGGCGCTGGGCATCACCTACGACATGGGCGAAGGCAATCGGGAGTTGAAGGAGCTGATCGACCCGCATCCCGAGTTGCTCGGCTACGTCGTCACCAACCCGAACTTCGTCGAGGAATCGGCGGCGGAAATGGATCACTACTACCGCTATCCCAACTTCGTGGGGGCGAAGATCCACGCCGAATACGCGGCGACGCCGACGGCCGCGCCCCGCATGGCGGCGCTCTTCGCCGAGATCGCCAAACGCGGCCGACCGGTCAAGATCCACAACGCCGGCCCGGACTGGCTGCATGCCCTGCGTGATTTAGCGCGAAAGCATCCCGACCTGCCGATTGTTCTCGCCCACGGCGGCAGTTTCGGCACACCGGCGTTCATCAAGGAGACGCCCAACATCTCCCTCGAATACTGCCGCAGCAGCTCCCTGCGCGGCCTGATCCGGAAGGGTCTCGAAACGCTCGGCCCGGATCGTCTCATGTTCGGCACCGACCAAGATCTCTTCGACCCCGGCTATGCCTTCGGCGCCTACCACGACGCCGGTTTCACCGAGCGCGAAGCGGAGCAGGTGATGTACAGCAACGCTAAACGGGTCTTTG
The DNA here is from genome assembly GCA_050695955.1 of Thermomicrobiales bacterium. GTDB lineage: Bacteria > Chloroflexota > Chloroflexia > Thermomicrobiales > UBA6265 > JBOGUF01. The sequence goes on from JBOGUE010000197.1 coordinate 14,825, forward strand.
GTTTGGATTAGGAGGCGCCGAAACGTCGTAGGGGAGGGACCTGTCGTCTTCGCGAAGGGGGAACCGTGGCTCATCCCAGCGCCGGCGTCTTTGTCGACGGGCCGGTCGTCCACCATTTCGACGAGTGCGGCTGGCGCGGTTATCGGCCGGGCGCCAAGGAGATGCAGCAGAAACCGTGGGACATCTGCGCCAGCCAGGCGACGCTCGATGCGATGTGGCTGGCGACGGAGGGCGGCGGCGCCGAGGGCACCCCCGGCTACATCGCCCAGTCGGCGGCAAACGCGGACGAGTTCTACAACGAGTCGACCCCGACCTGGTGGATCCCCGGCCGCTACTACGACCTGCGCGATACCTGGTGCAGCTTTTATCTCAAGGAGATCGAACCGATCACCGTCGCGCCCGGCTACCGGCCGTGCCTCTTCATCGCCGCCTACATGCCCAAGGGACTCCCCCGGCCGCACCACCGCCTCTCCTGCTGGTATCTCCCGGATACGCTGGCGATCGGCAAAGGGGAGTGGGCCTCCAACGAGATCCACCTCGCCAACGACCCAAGCAGGTGGGTCAACTACCACTCGGCCGACGCCGCCGACACCCTCGACGAGGTGCTCGCCCACTGCGGCTTCATCGGCTGGATGTACATGAGCGAAGCCAAGACGAACCAACCGTTTCAAGGCGTGCAGGCGAACGGCGTCATCGGCTGGGACGAGATGCGATTCAACTTGAAGGACCCTGACCTGGAGGATCTGCGCGCCGGGCGCGCGCTCAAGAACGCGCTGGAGTTGTGAGGTGTGGCCCGCTCACACGGACTCGGCAAGGGATGGCGGTTTGGCCTCCCTGTCTGTACGCGAGAGGAGGAACTGGATGGGGCAAGCTCAGCATCCGCGCCTGGTCACCGCGACGGCGGGGCCTTTTTCTCGATTCCCGTGTGGAATACCTGTTATCGGCCCGCGGCAAATGGGGAGCGGTTCTCAGCGCAGATCCTTCCCCCACGACGGACCTCGACCGCCGTCTGAAACCCTGGAACTTTGACGGGTATTCCGCGCCCACGGCGCGCCCAAAGTGCGTCCACCACGCGCTTGACATCGGCTACTTGCAGGCGTACACTCACGCTCACCGAAATGATGTCTGATGTCATTCACCGTGGCGGCGAAGGAGGTTTAGGTGATTCTCTCCGAGCAGCAGAAGACGTTTTGGACGGAAAATGGGTACCTCGCCTACGATCAACCGCTGCTGACGGCGGATGAGGTGCAGGCGCTGGCCCAACGAACGCAAGACATCGCCAGTGGCAAGCTGAACACGCTGCCCATCGAGAATTTCAGCTTCGAGCGGGGCCTCAAGGAGAAAGGGATCGACCCGGACGACTTGCACGGGCAAGAGCGCTATGATGCCGTCCGCCTGCTCCGCTTTCTCCACCGCTACGACGACCTCGTCCTCTCCATCAGTAAGAAACCGGCGATTCTCGACGTGGTCGAAGACCTGCTGGGACCGAACATCAAACTCTATACCGACCAATTCTTCATGAAACCGCCGTTTGACGGCGGGGCGCAAGGGTGGCACCAGGACTCTGGGTCGTGGGTCATCTTCGCGCCGCATGACCATGTCACCGTGTGGATCGCCCTCGACGAAGCGACCGAGGAGAATGGCTGTTTGCATTACATCCCCGGCAGCCATCACTGGGGCTACGCTGATCCGGCCCACCTGCCAAATCTGGTGTCGCAGCTCATCGACGAGGAAGTGCTGGTCCCGCGCAAGCCGGGCTATGCCGCGATTCACCACAGCCTGACGCACCACTACACGGGACCAAACACGACGCCGAACCGCCGCCGGGGAATCGCGCTGCACTACTTGCGGTCCGAGACCCGCTACGTCGGCAATTCCGGCGATCGGCAGCCGCCGTTCGTCCTCATGCGCGGC
>JBOGUE010000198.1:0-5853 GCA_050695955.1 Thermomicrobiales bacterium
GGCCTCCCGTCGGCAGCGCCTGACTGCGATCAAAGACGCCGATGTTGTCCAGTCCCAAAAACCCGCCCTGGAAGATGTTGCGGTCCTCGCTGTCCTTGCGGTTGACCCACCAGGTGAAGTTGAGCAGCAATTTGTGGAAGACCCGCCCCAGAAAGACGCGGTCGCCATGGCCGGACAGCCGCTGCTCGATCTTGTAGACGCGCCAGGCGGCCCAGGCGTGGACGGGCGGGTTGACGTCGCCGAAGGCCCACTCGTAGGCGGGGAGTTGGCCGTTCGGGTGCATGTACCACTCGCGCAGGAAGAGGATCAACTGCTCCTTGGCGAAAGTCGGATCGACCAGCGCCAGCGGGATGCAATGGAACGCCAGATCCCAGGCGGCGTACCAGGGGTACTCCCAGGTGTCCGGCATCGAGAGCACGTCGGCGTTGTTGAGGTGCCGCCAGCCCGCGTTCCGGCGGTGTTTGCGCTCGGGTGGCGGCGGTGGTCCGGCCGGATCGCCGTCGAGCCAGTAGTTGACGTCGTAGTCGTAGTGCTGCTTGCTCCACAAGAGGCCGGCGAACGCCTGCCGCATCACACGCCGCTCGTCCCGGTCCAAGCCGGCTGACAGGGACTCGTAGAACCGATCCGCTTCTGCTTTCCGCTCGGCGAAGACGTCGGCCGCGCGGCCAAATGCCTTGTCCGCGCTGGCAAACTGCTGCTTGTCGAGGTCGTGGTGCAGGCGCAGGGTGATGGATTCCGTCGCGCCCGGCGCGATGGTGAAGACATAATGCGCCGCGACTTTCGTCCCGACCTGTTCCGGATTGACCGCGTCCTCGGCGCCGTGGACGACGCGGTCGTTGATGCCGTCCTTGACGTACCGAGTCCGGTTCAGCACGCCCCACAGCCGCTGATTGTTCGTCTCGTTCTCGGCAAAGACGAGATCCGGCGTATCAGGACAATAGAGAAAATAGTCGCCAAGCCGGTAATGGCGGGAGTGGACCAGACGGAACGATCCGTCGGTGTCTGCCGCGCGCAATTCAGGCCGCCGGTCGTCGCGCCCCCAGGCCCAGGTGTTGCGGAACCAGAGGGTCGGCAGCAGGTGCAATGGCGCCGGGTCTGGCCCGCGGTTCGTCGCCGAAATGCGGATGAAGATGTCGTCGGGTCGCGCCTTGGCGTACTCGACGGTGACGTCGAAGTAGCGGTCCTCGGCAAAGACGCCGGTGTCAGTAAGCTCATATTCCGGGTCGTCGCGCCCGCGACGCCGGTTCTCGGCGATCAGGTCTCCGTACGGAAACGCCCGTTGCGGGTACTTGTAGAGTGCCGCCATGTAGGCGTGCGCCGGCGTGCTGTCGAGAAAGTAATAGGCTTCCTTGACGTCCTCGCCGTGATTCCCCTCGTTCCCGGTCAGGCCAAAGAGACGTTCCTTCAAAATCGGATCGGCCTCGTTCCACAGCGCCAGCGCGAAATAGAGGTGTCCCTGGTCGTCGCAGATGCCGAGCAGCCCGTCCTCACCCCAGCGATAGGCCCGCGACCGCGCCTGGTCGTGGGGAAAGAACTCCCAGGCGTCTCCGTTTGGCGAATAGTCCTCGCGCACCGTGCCCCATTGCCGGTCGGCCAGGTACGGCCCCCAATGGCGCCACTCCGCCGGAAACGAGTGTTGGGCGCGTGCGTGCGGCGGCGGAGATGGATCGACCATGATCGCGTTCCTTCTGCTCGGAACAACGACGGCGTAGTTCCCCGATCGCCGAAAACTGTTACCGCGGCCGCACCTTTTTCCACGACTCCGCACGTGCGACAATGCCATCATGGCAGAACGTGAGGATGCGCTTCTCCGCAAGGCTGCTGAATGTCTTCTAGGCGCGGAGAGCGAGTACACGAACAGGCGATTCAACAACAGCGCCAACCGGTGCTATTACGCCTGCTATCAGGCAGCGGTGGTGGCGATTAGTCGGGCTGGTATTCGTCCAGGCAAAGATGGAGCATGGTCACATCGCGCAATCCAGGCTCAATTCGGTGGACATCTCGTCTACCGACGCAAATTGTATCCTTCTGACCTGCGCGATACGCTTTCGCAATTGATGGTGCTCCGACAAACTGCTGACTATCGAACCGATGACGTAAGCGAGATACAAGCAGCGCGTGCGCTGCGCCGTGCAAAAGCACTCGTCGAAGTTGTTCGTCGCCAAGGAGTTGAACGACCATGATCGATCACCAGGATTTGCGCTCGGACCCGCGCATTCAGGCAGCGATAGACGAACTCAAGGAGACGATCTCTCAGCAGTTTCCAGGTACCACATACACCGTGGCGATCGGTGATGATCCCGAAGGGGTCTACCTCGACGCGATTGTCGACCTAGATGATCCCGACGCGGTCTTGGATCTGATCATTGATCGGTTGTTCGAGATTCAGGTGGAAGAGGACCTCCCGCTCTATGTGATCCCGCTCCGTACCCCTGAGCGACGTGAGGCATTGGCGCGGGCCAAAGGAGACCCTTGGAAGCCGCTGGCGATACCGATCACCGCCCTCGGCTAAGCGCGTGTTGCAAAATCGGCAGCGATTGAACCCCTGCTGTCGCGGGAGCCTCCGAAGCCCCAAGGCGGGCGCCTCGACGTTCGCTCGTTACGGATACGGACTCACGCCGGAGAAGACGGCGCAGCGCGAGAAAGAAAGCGCTGGCTGATGGAGCGCACGTGCCGCCGGTCGCCGCCGCCGCCCGACGGACGATCGAGGAGGTCGGACCGGATGCGCGAGGATCCGAGACTGGATGCCGGCACGATCTCCGCCTGCATCGACGCCCATTACGGCATCCCCCTTGCCTCCGTCACGTTTCTCCCCGTCGGCTACGACCTCAACGCCGCCGTCTTCGAGGTCGTCTCGCGCAACGGGACCGCCTACTTCCTCAAGATCAGGTCCGGTCCCGTCCACGAGCCCGGCCTGCTGGTGCCGCGGGCGCTGATCGACCGCGGGGTCCGGAACGTCCTCGCTCCCCTGCCAACGCGCTCGTCGGGCCTCTGGTGCCCACTCGAGGGGGACGACGGGCACACCGTCGTGCTCTACCCGTTCGTCCGGGGCGAGAACGCGATGGTCTCCGGGATGTCCGACGACCAGTGGCGGGAATTCGGATCGACGCTGCACGCCGTCCACGCCAGCGGGCTCGGAGGGTCTTTCCGCGGTCAGCTCCCGGTTGAGACCTTCGCGCTGCCGTCGGCCGCGTTGGTCCGGCGGCTGCTGGCCCTGGTCGACGCCGCGGATTTCGAGGGGCCGGCCGCGACGCGGTTCGCTGCATTCTGGCGGGAGCACGCCGAGCGGATACGCCGCATGCTTGCCCGGGCGGCAGAGTTGGGGGGCTCGCTCCAGTCTCAGTCGTTCGAATTCGTCCTTTGCCACGCCGACATCCACGCCGCGAACATCCTCGTCGGCGACGACGGACGGATCCACCTGATCGACTGGGACGGCCCCCTCGTCGCCCCGCGAGAACGCGACCTGCTCTTCGTGGTCGGGTCGAGGATCGCGCGGACGGTGGAGCCGAGGGAAGAGGAGCTGTTCTTCGACGGGTACGGGCCGACCGAGATCGACCGGACCGCCTTGGTCTACTACCGATACGAACGCATCGTCGAGGACATCGGCGAGATCGGGAAGAGCGTCTTCCTGGATCCGGATCTCGGCGAGCAGGCGCGAGCGGAGGGGGCCGAGCTGGCGATGAGCTTTTTCGCGCCGGGCGGAGACATCGACCACGCCGAAACGGTCACCCGCCATCGATTCCCGGTCACCTCTACCTGATCCGCCGTCGGTTCCAGAGCAGTATGCACTGGGGATCCGACCGCTACTCCTCGACGATCACCACTCCGGACATGCCGACGAGTTCCTTGTCGCCGTGGTAGAGGCAGAAATAGGGGTACGTGCCGGGTTCCTCGAAGGTGTATTCGTAAGCGTTGCCCATCGGCTGGTCGCCGGAGTCGAAGATGCCGTCGTCGGCGGTCGCCGTGTGCTTGGCCCGCTCCTTGTTGACGAAGACGACGGTGGTGCCCGGTGAGATGTGCAGCTCGAAGGGGAGGAAGGCGAAGTTGTCCTCCTCGACGATGACGGTGGTCGGGGCGGTTTCGCCGGGCGACGGCGACTCGGTGTAGGGCAAGGCGACGACGCCCGCCGCCTGGGCCGTTCCTTCCAGTCCACCGATCCCCTCGGCGTTGGTGCGCCGGGCCAGCGAGACGGTTTCGGCGATCAGGGGTCGTGCTTCGCTCAAGTCGGGGATGAACGCAATCTGCTCGGCGTTGTCGCGGATGACGATAAGGGCGGCCGTCACCTCCTCGGCGCGCGACGTCACCCCCTCGTCCTTCGCCGCCGCCGCGACCCGTTCGACGAAGACCAGCAGGCCGGTGCCGTCGCCAGGATCCTCGATCCGGCCGTCGAGGTCGACGTCGCCGAAGTGCAATCCCTTGTTGCCGTCGATCAGGTTCACCAGGTGCTCGGCGTGGCGCTTGACCGACTCGAAACTGTCGCGCCCGGCGGCGTCTTCCAACTCGACGGCGTGGACGAAGAGGTCGGCGCCGGCCTGGTGCATCTGGGCCAGCGGGGCGGCCGCCGCGCCGCGCTGAGCGGCGATCTCGAAGGTCACCTCGTAATAGCGGTCGACGTAGATGACGACACCGAGGGCAACCAGGACGGTCCAGAGACCGAGCGTGGCGCGCATGTAGCGCTTGAAGTTGCGGACCCGAAACCGCTTCGGGATCAACTTGGTGCGCATCCGCAGGATGAGGTAAATGCCGGTCACCTCGGCGACGGTGCCGAGGATGCCGTGGACCATCATCCAGCGCGCGACCGAGTTGCCGGTGCTGCCGCCCTCGATCACGTAGCTGTAGAAGCTGGTGCCCATGGCGACGGCGATCAACACGAGGTTCGCCAGCACCATCGACGTCTGCACGTTGGCGTGCCCGGTTGTGCCGCCGATCTTGCCCCGCCGCGCCAGGACAAAGCCGATCCAAAGCCCGACGAGCAGCATGATCTGCAAGATCAGGTTGATGTCTGCCGTGGTGCGGGTCCCGAAGAGCGACTGCATGGCCGTCCTCGCAGACGTAAGACGTAAGACGTAAGGTGCTGGGCGCTCGTGATCCAGCATCAGTGTGGCGGCGCAAGGGGGCGGGCGCATCGGCAGGTTTGCCGATTTCTGGCGAAGTGGTGGGACGAATGGTGACGTTTGACAGGCGTTTGCGCTCACCCTACAGTCAGCATCGCGGAGAGATCCGAGCCGGATGCGCGGCGCAGGATCGGAGATTGAGGATGGCGCTGCCAAAGCCGCGAAAAACCTACGCAGACGAAGCCACGGACGCGTTGATCGCGCGCCACGTCGAGTTGCTCTCACCGCTCGACACGCCCGACGATGCCCGTGTCATCGAGTCCGGCGTCAGGGTGACGACCGTCATCCAGCAACTCCGGGATGCGGGGCGGGAGGTTGCTGACGTGGCGGATTCGTATCATCTGTCTGAAGAGGCGGTCCGCGCCGCGCTCGCCTACTACTCCCAGTACAAGAATGTCATCGACGCGCGGATCACGGTAAACGACGCGAGGGCCACCGGCGAAGGCGCCATGCACGACGAAATGATCATTCCCGTACCCATCCGCTCGCCGGAGCCGATACTCGTACGCTGGGAACCGAAGAACGACGACGAGCGATTCATCGCACGCTTTGTGGAAACGACTTCCGCCTATCCCACGGCAGAGGTGGCGAGGTTAAGCGAAACGGGCGTTTCCGTGACGACGGTGATCCAGCAACTGCGAGTCGCGAGGCGGACCGTTGACGACGTGGCGGATTCCTACCGCCTGTCTGAGGAGGCGGTCCGCGCCGCGCTCGCCTACTACGAGCGACACCAGAAGGT
>JBOGUE010000199.1:0-4287 GCA_050695955.1 Thermomicrobiales bacterium
CCTTACCCCCGCTCGATCCGATACCACAAACGCCAGCCGCCCAAATCCTCCGCTTCGATCAGCTCGTCGCCGGGACCGTAGCTGCCGAGCCACGACGCCGGCGCGCCGCTGAAGACGCGCCGGTAGCGGCAAAGGCGCTCGGCGACGCATCCGTCCAGCTCGATACCGTCCACCTCAACCGCCAGGTGGTCCTCGACGTACCCCTCGAAGAGCGGCAGGTCGAGGGCGACCGCGTTGCGCCGAGGCTGATCGGAGATCTGGTAGAAGCCGCGCTCGGGGAAGATGGCCCGCTCGCCCAGACCGCCGTTGTTGCGCGTGAAGACGGTTCCCCGGAACCGGAACTCACCCGGATCCTTGGCGCCCGCGTCCCTGTCGTCCAGGATCTGTATACCCTCTAGCACCACCCGCACCTTCTGCCCCTGCTGCCGCGCGGTCGGGTCCTCCCAGCGTTGATCCGGGTCGCGGGCGAGGTCGATGAACCCCGCCGTCCGTTGCCGGGCATACGCCGCTTGCCGCTCGAGAATCGGCCGCCAGCGGTCGTGCGCCGGCGTCAGGCTCAACCGCTTGTGGAAGAGCTCCAACAGCCGGCGCTCCGGCTCGATCAGGTGACCGGCCTTGTCGACCTGGATGTTGAGCTGGAAGCCGCCGAGCACCTGCTGCCGGTCGGCGCGCATCTGGAGCACGTCGACGACGTATTGCTCGCCGGCCCTGATCCCCTTCGGCAGCGACACCGTCACCAACCCGGCCAGGTTCTCGCCCCAGAAGGGCGGGATCGGCAGGTAGGTCGGCCCGGCGACGGAGAGCCGCAGCGTGTGCGAATCGACGATCTTGACCGTGCCCGGCGCGTGGCGCAGGGCGCGGTAGTTGACGATCTCCTCGGCGCTGGCCCCCGGCAGAAAGACCTCGACGATCGCCGCGGCCGGCAGGTTGTTCCAGAAGAAGACCAGCTCGTCCAGCCCATCGGTCGGTTTCCAGACGTCGGGGTCGATCTGCCAGCGCGTGGTCTGCTCGGCCTCCATGTGACCGCGCATTCGCGCGTCCTTGAGCACGTTCGGCGCCTGCTCCAGCCAGCTCCCGGTGAGGTGATCGAGGTCGCCGTGGTGGTCATGCGCCTGCACGATCGCCGCGGCCGGCCGCGCCGGGAGCGGCGCCGGCTCATCCTGCTCCATCACCGGCGTGCCGTGCCGGTGCTCGTGCGCGTCGTCGTGATCGGGTTCCTCCTCGTGGCCGTGCCCCTCATGCTCGTGCTCATGCTCACGGTCGTGAACTTCGGCGTGCTCGTGCTCGTGCCCGTGCCCATCGTCCTTAGCGTGCTCTGGCCGGCAGCAGCGGCGCGATAGGTCGATGTTGAAGCTGTGCTGCACCGTGCGCGTAATCTCCTCGGTGCCGGGATTGGCCGTTTGCAAGATGAGCAGGTTGCGCTGCGAGAGGTTGTCGGACGTTCCCGGCGTCGCCCCCGGCACGGTCGGGTCCGGCGTGTAGACGGTTTCGACCACCATGCATTGGTGCTGGCTGATGAGCAGGTCGCGGATCGAGCGCATATCGGCCGCTGGCACCCCGCCGAACCCGCCGTCGCCCTGGAAGGTGTGCGGGAAACGGAGCGCGCTCTGGTTGATGTCCAGATAGGCGCCGAAGAAGCTGAGCGCCTCCCCGCCACCGGTCGGGCTGAAGCTGAAGAGGTTCTTCGGGTCGGGCTGGGTCGTCATCGCGGTGGCGGTGGCGACCCGCGGTCCGGCGAAGAAGGGAACCGACGCCAGCTCGTCCGTCGTCGTCCGCCCCAGCAGCGCCACGCCGCTGCCGGCCGAGCGGTAGGCTAGGGCAGGGTCGAACGAGACGTTGGCCGTGCCCCACCGGAAAAGCCGGAACGATGTCCGCACGTCGACCGCCCCGGTCACGCTCTGCAACCGCACTTTCGCCAGCGCGAAGTTGTAGACGTTGCTCCCGCCGACCTGCGTCGAGTACTCCAACACCGCCCCCTGCTGGTCAGTCGGCAGCGTGTCGAAGCTCTCGCCGCCCGCCGTGCCGTTGCCCAGCCGCAGGTTGTCGATTGCCTGGGCGATGAAGACGTTCGGGTCGCTCCACCCGGCCGCGACGCCGAACCGCGCCTGCCCCTGCGTCACCTTGAAGACCCGCGTATCGATGCTCAACCACGAGGTCGGACCGTCGAGCATGTAGGGGTTGGCGCTGACCTGGAGCCGGACGCGGGCGCTCTCGTCGACCACCCGATTGCCGGAGCGGTCGATGGCGGTGATGACCAGCTTGAGATCCTTCGTGTCGCCCGCGATCATCCCGGCGAAGGCCGTGTTGCCAGTGAAGGTGACCTCGCAGCGGTAGGTCACCCGTTGCGGCGTGCTCGGATGGAGAGCCGCGTCCTCCGCGTCGGCCGCGGTGACCGCGACGTCGATCTGCCCGGCCAGCGAGGCGTTCGTCGCAACGTCGCGCAGTTCGACGGCCGGGAAGTGCGCCGGGTCCGTGTAGAGTCCGGCGGCGCGCACCGGCGGGGCGATCAGCCCGCGCAGCAGCGGCTCGACCTCGGCCGGCCAGGCGATCGGCGCCGGCCGCTCCGTCCGGTCCTGGAGCACGACGTAGAACGAGTCCTCGAACTGGCTCTGCCCCGCCGCCGCGATCGCGTCGACCTGGTCCTTTGAGAAGCTGCTCCGGTCGAGATAGACCGTGACCGCCGGCGCCAGCGCCTCCTGCACCAGCGGGATCTCGATGATCTCCTCGTGGTCGAAACCGTCCAGCCGCTCATAGACCGTGCCGGCCGGCAGGTTCGGCGCGAACGGTTCGTAGACGGCGAGCGAGGTGTTGGTGCCGACCGTGGTCACCATCCGCACCTGGCCGTTGGCCCGGATTAGGTCGCCCTCTCGGAAGAGACTCGAAAAGCTCGTGCCACTGCCGGTGACGGCCGTCCCCGCGCTGGCGATCGTCCCGGCCGCGGCCGGGACCGAGCCGTCCGGCTTGGCCACGCAGGTGAGATAACCGGTGACGCGAATGAGACTGTTCAGGAAGCCTGTCTCGCTGGCGCCGGCCGGCGGGAAGAGACCGTTGCTCGTCGCGAACGGACCCTTGCCGCCGCCGTCGACCGTTCCGGCGCTGCCGTCGAAGACAAACTCCTCGATGAAGTCGACGTTCTGCTGCCGCTCGTTGGCCCCAACCGGCGGCCCAGGCGTGGCGATCAGGTCGCGCGTCAGCGTGATTACCGGGTTTGATCCGCCCGCCTCGCGCAGCACGCCGCAGGTCAGCTTCAGCTCCAGCGGCCGATTGAACGGGTCAGCGCGAACGCGGACCTTCACCCGCACCGTGCCATTGCCGGTGGTGAGGTCGAGGCCGGGGATGGCAGTCGCCGGCTCGACGCTGTCGGTATTCGTCGCGAAGTCGCGCAGGATCGTCATCACCTGGGGGTCCGGGAAGGACGACCCGTCGGTCTGGACCGGCGCGAAGGTGACGAAGCGCGGCTGGCGCTTGGTCCAGAGGTCGTCGATGAACCCGTGCCAGGCGTAAAAGCGCGGCACGTAGTTGTTCGCCACCGGTTGTATGAGGTCGCCGTTGAGGACGTGGCCGTCGCCGTGGTAACCCGCGTCGGCGGGAGCCGCGGCGGGGACCGAGATGAAGGGGAACGGATTGAAGTCGAGGGCAAAGAACTGCCCCATCTCCCCGACCGACGCGAACTCGCGCAGGGTGCCGTCGAAGCCGGGGCGCGTGCCGTCCCACATATTGTTGTGCGGCGGCGTGAAGTCGACGGCCCGCGTGACGTAGTTGACGACCGGATGGCCGGATCCGCCCGCGATCACGTCCAACCCGGCGGGCGGGGCTGGCAGGGCGCCGCCGGTCGTGTCGTGGGCGCAGGTATTGATCGACTGCACCGGGTCCTGGCCGGTCCGCGCCAGCCAGCGGTCGAAAATCAGCAGGTGGTCGCGGTGGAAGGCGAAGAACTCCCAGCCGACCTGCGCCCGGCTGATCTGCTTCTTGCGCCGGTGCTGCCCCACGCTCGTCTGGAACCCCGGCGTCGCCTGCGTCCAGGAGGCGACGCCACCGTTCGGGTGCCAGACGTGGTGGACCTGATGGAAGATGTCGGTGAACTCCTTGTCGGAGAGGATCGTGCCGTCCCGGTCGTAGACGGGCGACACCGGGAAGACCGGCTGGCCCAGCAACCGCTTACGCAAGTCACCGATCCACGTCACGAAGGCCCAATACCGATAGCTGTAGGGCGTCTTGATCTCATCGTCCAGCTCCATGCCGTCGCCGGACGGGCTGAAGTAGTTACGCACCTGGTTGTAGTAGGTG
>JBOGUE010000200.1:0-10254 GCA_050695955.1 Thermomicrobiales bacterium
CTCCGGGCCGACACCTGATGGACGTGAATGCGGACGTCCCGCGCCTGGTGCGGTTACACGAGAGAGGTTGCGAGGAGATCATGGGAGTCTACGAGACGCTCGGCGTGCGCCCGGTGATCAACGCCACCTGCCACTGGACGGTCTACGGCGGGTCGGTGATGTGGCCTGAGGTCATTGAGGCGATGGCCGACGCCCGGCGCGCCTGCGTCGATCTGCGCCAATTGCTCGACCGTGCCAGCGAGGTCATCACCCGCCACACCCGGTCCGAGGCCGCGCTCGTCGTCTCGGGCTGCGCCGCCGGACTGCAGGCGGGTGCGGCGGCCATCATGACCGGTGCGGACAAGGTAAAGATCGAAGCGCTGCCCCAAACCGCCGGGATGCGCAACGAGTTCATCGCCCATCGATTCCCGCGTCAACGCGATACCGACGGACGCGAATACACCCATTGGGGCTATGCCCATGCCGTGCGCGGCGCCGGTGGCGCCTTCGTCGAGATCGGCGACGAACAGGGAGTCACGCGTGACCAATTCGCGGCAGCCTTCGGACCGCACACGGCCGGTGTCTATTGGGTTAGCGACGGCCCGCGCGGGATGTCGATCCAGGGGGTCATTGCCATCGCCCACGACCACGGCGTGCCGGTCCTGATCGACGCCGCGAACACCTTGCCCCCGGCCGAGCATCTCCACCGCTTCACCGATCTCGGCGCGGACCTTGTCTCCTTCTCCGGCGGCAAAGGGCTGCGTGGTCCGCAAGGCTCCGGCATCCTTACCGGCCGCGCCGACCTTATCCACGCGGCCCGCCTGCAGAGCGCCCCGATCCAGGGCATCGGACGGCCCTTGAAAGTCTCCAAGGAGGAGATCATCGGCCTCCTCACCGCGTTGGAAATCTGGGCCAGCCGCGACCATGCCGCCGACCTCTGCGCGGCGAAACGCCGCACGGACGCCGTCGTCGACACGCTCGCCGCCCTTCCCGGCGTCCGCGCCGAACATCGCTTTCCCGACCATGCCGGTCGCCCCTATCCCACCGCCTTCGTGCAGCTCGATCCTACGCGGAAATTGACCGCATCCCAGGTGATCGCCGCCTTGCTTGCCGGTTCGCCATCGGTCGCCGTGATGGATTTTGACGACCCGTGGACGATCCGCGTTGACGTCCGCGTGCTGGCTGACGACGAGGCGGACGTGGTCGCGAGCCGCCTTCGGCAGGTTCTCGCTGCCGCGTGATCGGTCATTGATCGGCATGCGCGTACCCCCCCCGTCATGCTGAGCCCGCGGGCGAAGCATCCCCCGGCGAAGCCGCGTCTGCCTGATGACCGCCGCTGCGCTTCGCGCGGGGATGCTTCGCTTCCTCAGCATGACGGGGAGGCGCGGCACTTCTACGACGTAGTGGCATCCTCCCACCCAATCCCCGGAATCTCCGGCGGCGAAATAGCCCCATCCCGCCCAATCCCCGGCTCGACGACGATCGGGTTGGCGGGGATGATCGTCTCGAAGTAGGTGGTGTTGGGGATGGCGCAGGCCAGGTGGAGGTTCGGCAGGCCGCCGCCGTGGACCTCGGCCCGCATGTTGAACGCCTCGGCCAGGTGGGCGACGCGCAGGCCGCCGGTGATGCCGCCTTTGTAATGCGTGCTGGTGCGAACCATCGTCGCCGCGCCGCCCGCGATGAAGTCGGCGATGTTGTAGTGGCAGCCGTCCGACGTCTCGCCGGAGAGGAGCGCGATCGGCACGGCGTCGGCCAGCCGCTTGTAGGCTTCGATGCTGAACTCCCGCATCGGCTCCTCGTACCAGAGGTAGCCGGCGTCGGCCAGCGCCCGCCCGACGTAGATCGCCTCGACGAGATCGAAGCCGGCCGAGCCGTCATACATCAGGTCGATCTCGTCGCCGACGTGTTTGCGCAAGTCCTGGCAGAGCTTAGCGTCCTTCCGATAGTCGCCCCAGGCGTGGAGCTTGATCGCCCGGAAACCATAGGCGAGGCACTGGTCGGCGACGTCGAGGAACTCTTCGGTGGTGGCGAAGGTGACGGTGCTGGCGTAGGCCGGGATGCGGTCGCGGTAGCCGCCGATCACCTTGTAGAGCGGCAAGCCGGCAACCTTCGCCGTGATGTCCCACAGCGCGACGTCGGCCAGACCCAGCGCATAGATCGGCAACTCCTCGATCCGGTCGATCTCCCAGACCCGCTCCCACAGATCCTCTTTCAAGAGCGGATCCCGCCCAATGAAGATCTCCCGCAGCCGCCGGTCGACCAGTTCCTCGATGATCCGCCCGTGGCTGGCATGCGCCGTGCCGGTGACCCCCTCGTCCGTCTCGATCGTCAAGCGGGCGTTGATCTGGGACGTGCCCGATCCCGGCAACCCCTCCCGCCACCGAAAGACGTGTTTGACCGGCGTCTCCGTGACCTCGACCTTGACCGCCGTGATTTTCACGCACTCACCCTTTCAACATAGACGGAAGGCGGAATAACGGAGACGCCTGACTTCCGCCTCATGCTAGCAACCCGTTGCGGTCTTGAGGCCCTCGGCGATCTCGTCGGCCGCCTGCTCCGGCGTCTTTTCGCCCAAGAGCACCTGCTGGAAGACCGGGAGAACCGTCTGCTTTGCCCAACCCGGAGAGCCCGCGAACTGTGGCGGCAGCGTGGCGGCGCCCATCGTCTCGATCGCGGCGGCATAGAGCTCGTTGCCGGAGACGCGCTCGTCCTCTGCCACTTGACTGTTTGGCGGGAAATAACCGGTCTCCTCGAGGAAGGCGACCTCTGATTCGACCTGGCCCCACTGAGTGAGCCAGGCCCATGCCGCGTCGGCGTTCTCCTCCTTCGTCATGCCGTTGAAGAGCGGCGAGATGTTGGCGGCAATCCCGGCCGGCCCGACCGGCCGCGGCGCGGTCATGACCTTGTCGCCGAGCACGTCCACGATCTCGGTCAGCGAACCGGTGTGGTGGAAGAGCATGCCTGTCTGGCCGGTCTTGAACGCCTCCATGAGCTGGCGGAAGCTGTCGCCCGGCGCGCTCGGTGGCGCCGCCTTGTGGACGGTGAAGATCTCTGTGAAGGACTTCAGCGCCTCGGCGACCTTGGCCGTCTCAAGCGCGGCGCAGCCCTGGTCGTCGACAATGGGCGACCCGAAGGCCTGGAAGAGCTGGATCACGATCCCCTCGCCGCCGTCGCCGCCGCGCATGCCGAAGCCGTAGCGCCCCTGGGCCGAGTCGGTGAGCTTGACCGCCGCGTCGACGAATTCCTCCCAGGTCGTCGGCGGCCCGGCGATGCCCGCCTCGTCGAACCAATCCTTCCGGTAGTAGAGCCAGTCGACGAACATGAAGGCCGGGACGCCGTAGATCTCCTCCTCGATCGTCGCGCCCTGCCAGATGTTCGGGCCGAAGGCGTCCCTCAGATCCCAGGCGTCGATCCGGTCTGTGAGGGGCAGGACCGCATCCATGCCCCACATGTCCGGCAGGCGGTCGACGGCGACCATCGCCGTATCGGGCAGGCTGCCCGCCAGCGAGGCCGAGGTGAACTTGGCCATGTAGTCGGCGTTGGGGATCGTCTCGGGCACGACCTCGACGCCGGGATTGGCCGTCTTGAAAAGCTCAAGCACGCGGTCCATCCCCACCATCTCGGTTTCGCTCGTGAAATGATGCCAGTAAGTGACCTCGCCAGCCGGCGCGTCCTGCGCGACCGCGCGGCCGAGACCCCGGAGGGTAAGCGCTCCACCGAGGCCGGTCACCGTGGCGAGCCGCAGCAGATCGCGGCGATGGAGCCGTGCCGCCGCGAGACGATCGATTGTGGTTTCGTCGTGGCTTGTCATCTCGTCCTCCTCTAGCGGATGTCGAAGTCCTCTGTCTGTGGCCGCGCGGTGCCGACAGCCGGGCCCGCATCGATCAGCCCCGCTCCAGAATCGATTTCAATGACCGACATCTCGATTCCAAAGTCGGTCTCGCCCCGTTTCACACCCCCTCTCTCGTCACCCCTTCAACCCGCCCGCCGTCAGCCCGCGGACCAGCGAGCGCTGGACGATGGCGAAGAAGATGATGATCGGCAGGATGCTGATCATCCCACCGGCGCTGAGCAGTCCCCACGGGAGCTGGAATTCGCCGACCATGAGCTGGAGCCCGACCGGCCAGGTCCGCGAGCCCTGGCTGGAGGTGAGCAGGAGGGCGAAGAGGAACTCGTTCCAGGCGCCGATGGCGACGAAGACGGCGGTGGCGATCAGGCCCGGCCGCGCTAACGGCAGCACGATCTTGATCAGTGCTCCGAGCCGGGTCGAGCCGTCGACCCGGGAGGCGTCCTCCAGCTCCGGTGGGATCGCGTCGAAGAACCCTTTGAGCATCCAGACCGCCACCGGCAGCAGGAACGCCGTGTAGGCCAGCGCCAGCCCGGTGCGGCTGTCGAGCAGGTTCAGCTCCCGCAGCATGACGAAGATCGGCACCAGCAGCAGGACGAACGGGAACATCCGGATCACGAGATAGAAGACCAGGAGCAAGCTGCGGCCGCGGAAGCGGTAGCGGGAGATGCTGTAGGCCGCCAGCGTGCCGAAGGTCATGCAGATCACCATTGTGATCGCGGTCGTGACGGCGCTGTTGGTCATCAAGCGGGGGAAGCCGGAGCGCTGCCACAAGGTGACGTAGTTGTCGAATGTCCAATCTCGGGGCAAGTAGATCATGCTATCGGTGACGATATCCCGCTCCAGCTTGAAGGAGGTCAGCAGTGTCCAGGCCAGCGGGGAGAAGGCGAAGACTGTGAGCGCGCCGACGATCAGGTACGCCAGCACGTCGAGCGTGCGATTAAGCCGGCGTTGCGATTGGAACATCGCCGCTACTCCTGAGTCACCTTGGTGACGCGTACATAGACGCCGGTAAAGACGATCAAGACCAGAAGCAGCACGACCGACAGGGCCGCCGCGTACCCGAAGTTGAACGCGTTGTAGGCCATCTGGAAGGCGTAGAGAGAGAGGACCTGCGTCTTGTACCCCGGCCCGCCGTTCGTCAATACGACGAGCAGATCAGGCGAGTTGACCAGGCTGATCACCCGCAGGACGACGGACGCGACGATCACCGGTTGGAGAAGCGGCAGCGTGACGTCGAAGAACTGTCGCCGGTAACTGGCGCCGTCGAGCGCGGCCGCATCGTACAGTTCCTGAGGGATACCGCTCAGGCCGGCGAGCAGGAAGAGGGTGAAGAACGGAAACCAGCGCCAGAGCTCGGCCAAGAGCACGCTCGGCATCGCCCAATCAGGGTCGGCAAACCAGGCGACGTAGCCGTCGATCAGGTGGAGCTTGACCAGGAGGTCGTTGATGATGCCGAGCCGCGCGTCGAGCATCAATGCCCACATGTGGGCGGCGACGACCGATGGTAACAGCCAGGGCAGCAGGATCAAAATGCGCGCGAGGCGGAATCCCGGCAGCGCCCGGTTGAGCGCCAAGGCGGCGATCATCCCTACCAGGAACTGGCTCGCCGCCCCCCCGACAACCCAGACGAGCGTGTTCTTGGCCGCCGTCACAAAGACGTCGTCCTCAAGGAGTGCGCGGTAGTTATCGAGACCGATGAAGGGCGTGCCCAGCCGCGGCCGGTTGATCTGCATCCGTCGGAAGGAGATGAGGATCCCGGAGCCGACCGGGTAAACGACGACCGCCGCCACCAGGAGCAGGCTCGGCAGCAGGAGCAGATGCGCCCACCCGCGCCGCTCCGAGACCGATGCGATCGTGGCTAGCACGCTGGAACCCGCGCGACCGGACGCCGGCCGATCCCGGGTGGTATGGGGCGTTTCCTGGATGGTCGGTGGCTCGTGCAGCATCCCTCTTCCCTACCCCCGGATCGACCCGGAGAGGATGCCCTGTGTCAGGCGGCGTTGGAAGATGAAAAAGATTGCGATCGTCGGGATAGTGGCGAGGACGATGCCGGCGAAGAGCGGGCCGTAGAGGGTTGCGGCCTGGGAGCGGCGCGACAGCTCGGTCAGGGCGACGGTGACGGTCCGCATCTCGTCGCTCTTGAGGACAAGCAGGCCATAGAGGAAGTCGTTCCAGATGGCGATGAACTGCATGACGCCGATGACGACCAGCCCGGGCACGACCAGCGGCAGGACGATTCGCCAGTAGGTTCCAAAGAGACCGGTGCCGTCGAGCGTGGCGGCGTCAATCAGATCGTCCGGGATGCCGGAGGCGATGTACTGACGCATGAGGAAAATGCTGAGCGGCGGCGCCCACCAGGGGATGATCAACGGCCAGAAGGTATTGATCCAGCCGAATTTGACCATGAGGAGATAGAAGGGAATGATCGTCGTCTGGCCGTTCGGTAGGACCGAGGTGGCGAGGACCAGGAAGAAGAGCCAGTTGCGGCCGGGGAAGCGGCGCTTGGCGAAGACGTAGCCCGCGAGCGAGCAGAAGAAGAGGACGCCGCCTGTCTGCGCGACCGAGACGATGATGCTGTTCCGCAAGTACGTCAGGAAGGGAAAGCGGCGGAAGATCTCGCGGTAGTTCTCGAAAATGAGCTCTTCCGGCCAGAAACGGGGCGGGATCTTGAACATCTCGCCCTGGTTCATCAGTGAGCCGGAGAGCATGAAGTAGAAGGGCATCAGACAGAAGAGCGCGACGACGATCAGGAAGAGGTAGAGCACGCCTTGCAACAGCCGCCGCTGCCAGACGGCGCGGCGGGGAACCTTCTTCGTGTTGGTGGCGATCGGTTGGGTTGTGGCCATGCCGCCTCAATCCTCTCCACGTCGCCGGGTCAGGCGTAATTGGATGGCGACAATAATGAGCATCGCGGCGCTGAGGAGGAAGCTGAGGGCAGTGGAGTCGCCGATGCGGGCGGCGCCGGTGCTGCCGACGCCGATGTTGTAGATGTGCAGCAGCGGTGTCAGCGTCTCGTTCGATGGGCCGCCTCTGGTGACGACGTACGGCTGGCTGAAGAGGGTCATCACCTGGATGGTTGACGTAATGAGCAGGAAGATCATCACCGGGCGCATCAGCGGCAGCGTAATCTTCCAGAAGATGCTCCAAGCCGAGGCGCCGTCGACCCTGGCCGCGTCGTAGATCTCTTGGTCGATCGCCTGCAAACCGCCGAGGACGATCAGGGTCGCGAAACCGAGCCCGCCCCAGACGGTGAGCGAGACGATCGGGAACTGCGCCAGCATCGGTTCCTTCAGCCAGTTGTAGGGGCCGAGGCCGATATTAGCGAGGAGGCCGTTCAGCCAGCCGTTGGCCGAACCGAAGACCAGCCGCCAGACGATGCCGACGACGACGACCGAGGTGACGGTTGGGATGAAGATGATCGTCCGGAAGACGCCGCGCAGCCGCAAGAACGGCAGGTTGAGGATGACCCCGAAGAAGAGTGGCAGGATCAACCCGAGCGGCACCAGCACCAACAGGTAGAAGACGGTGTTGGAGAACATCTGCCGCGTGACGGGATCGCGGAGGACGAACCGGTAGTTATCCAATCCGACCCACGTCGCATCGGTCACCCCGTCCCACTGCTGGAAGCTCAGAATCAGCGACCAGACGATCGGATAGGCGAAGAAGATGGCGAAGAGGAGGAAGAAGGGCGAGATGCAGAGGTACTCCCGCCAGTGACGGGTCACCTCCGACAGCAGACCGCGCTCTCGCGTCCGCGCAGCGGCCGTCGATTGGATGCGCTCGACGCGTTGCATGGGCGTATCCGTAGGCGATAGGCGATAGGCGATAGGAGAATGACGAAGCCCCTTTCGCCTATCGCCTGTCGCCTGACTACTGATACCGCTTGTTCAGCTCGCGGACCTGGTCGCCGGCGTCCTTCATGCCGGTGGGGATGTCGACGTCGCCGTTCAGCATCGGCATCATCGCCGCGCCGAGGGTGGTCATCGCCTCACCAAAGACCGGCTGCTTGTACCAGGTGCCGGGGTACTGATCGACGGCCTGGGTCCAGACCTCGTTGAAGGCGAAGTCGCCGAACGCCTCACTGCGGACGTTGTTCCAGGCGTCGCTCTGCAGATAGGGCAGGAACGGCGGGAGGATACCCCAATCGCCGCAGGCGGTCGCGCCCTCCAGGGAGCCGAGCGCCAGCTCCATGAAGTTCATCACCTCTTGCGGATGCTCAGTGTAGGTAGTCGAGGCGATCGCCGCGCCGCCGAGATTGGCGACCCGCGCGGCGCCTTCGGCCGGGCGCGGGAGAAGGGCGACGCGCCACTGACCCAAGCCGTTGCTCTCGTCGGTGACATACGGCTCGATGCCGAAGCCGCGGTACCAGACGGCGGCTGGGACCATGCCGACGTTGCCGGCCGAGATCTCCGCGAAGAAGTTCTCCTCGAACGGATTCTCGTCGATGTGGACGTCCGCCTCGTAGACCTTCTTCGTCAGCTCCATCGCGGCGATGCCTTTCTCGTCGTCGAGCGTCACCTCGGTGCCGTCGGCGTTGGTGACGGCGCCGCCGAGCTGGAAGAGGATGAACTGCCAGAGATGGGGGGTGACCGCGTCGCCGGTCGTGGAGAGGGAGAGCGAGGCCTTGCCCGTCTTGTCCTTGATCTCCGTGGCGGCGGTGATCCAGTCATCCCACGTCCAGTCGTTGGGGATGGTGACGTCGGCCTCGTCGAGTACATCCTGTCGGTAGTAGAGGCCAACGGTGGCGATGTCGCCGGGGAAGGCCGCGTACGTGCCGGTCGAGGGGATGAGGCACTCGGCGGTCTTGCCGGCGGCGAGCTCCTGCTCGTGCTTCTTGACCAGGTCGGTAACGTCGAGCAGGACGCCGGTCTTGCCGAGCTCCTGGACCGCGTCGATCTCCGGCCAGAAGATGTCCGGGGTGCCCTCGCCCTCGGCGGCGAGCGTCGCCCGGAAGACCGCCATGTCGTTGTTCTCCATCATGTTGAGCGTGACGTTGGGGTAGGTCTGCTCGTAAATTGGCTTGACGCGGTCGAAGGGGTGGTTGGCATGGACGAAGACATCCAGCGTGATCTCCCCCTGGGCGAGCGCCTTCAGGATGGCGCTGCGCTCGGCGGGGCTTGCCAGGGAAGCGCCCCGCGTTCCGAGCGTCAGCGCCGCGGCCATTCCGGCGCCGGCGCCGAGGAATCGCCGCCGTGAGCATGCCCGATCAATCCTTGTCATCACTGCCCTCCTCACGCTACGTTGCCGGTTTTCCGGTATCGAACTCGACTCACTCGATCACGACCACGCTGTGAATGTCGACCCGCGGCAATCGAACCGTCACCAGCCCGTCCGTGTAGGTCCAGTCCACGGGCCGAACAGTCGGTGCTGCCGACACGGCCTGCGGTTGCTGTTCACGCCGGATACGCAACGTGACCTGCTCGACCGGCGGCAGCTCCTCGACGATTACCCGGCGTGGGGAGAGTGTCTCTCCGGCGCCACGATTGATCAAGTTCACCAGCAGCTTACCCGCCTTTTCGCGCAGGATCATCTCAAGTCGCGGCGGCGCGTCAAGGGTCACCAGCCAATCGACCCCCATCCGGTCGATCAGGCCCCGGATGAAGTCGCGCAGCGACGGATAATGCCCCTGGACGTAGTTCTCGAAAAGCGGGCCATGGACGGCGACGACCGAACCCTTGCCGAGCTGGCGGCGCGTGACGACGACGTGGTCGGTCGCGTTGTGCGCCGGCTCCTGTTGCGAGAGGAGGCTGGTCCACGCCTCGGTCTCGGCGCCGGGCGCGACCGGCTGCCACCAGCCGTAGACCGGCGCGGAGCGGGCGCCAACCGGCAGGTGAAGCACGGCGGAACCGGGATCCTCGCCCGTGGGCGCGGGTGGATCGCCGGCCGCTGATGCGCCGGCCAGGTTGGGATAGTCGGCTGTCACGTTCGCGCCGGTGAGGAGGAGCGTGCCGCCGCCCTCGACGTACGACGCGAGCGCGGCGCGGATCGCCTCGCTCGGGCGTGTTCGCTCCGGGACGACGACAAGGGGATACTCGGCCATGCGCTCGATGGCGGCGTCCTCGGGCAGGATGTCGGTCGAGCGGCCGGTTTCGAGCAAGGCGTGGAGTGCCCCTTCGATTGCGTCGGCCGCCTCGCCGTTGTTGAAGAGCGGTGCATTATGGGCGTACAGGTGCTGGGAGAGGTGGAGGATCGCGGCCTGCGGGACGGTCGTCGATTTGAAGCAGAGTTCCTTGCGAGCGCGGCAGAAGTCGGCCACCTCGCCGAGGCGGTCTTGATGCCAGTCGGTGAGCCAGCCGGTGCGTTGCGGCACGTCGTAGATCATCACCGCCCCACCGAGGGCGACGACCTCCGACACCTCCTGGCAGAGATGCGTCGCCGTCTTCATCACCCAGGGCATCCGGCCGTAGAAGAGGCCGGTCTTGCAG
>JBOGUE010000201.1:0-10222 GCA_050695955.1 Thermomicrobiales bacterium
ATCCCCCCAGCCCCCTTTCCCCCGACGCCGAGGGAAAGGGGGAGCCCGTACTCCCCTCCCTCGTGCTTCGGGCCGGGTACCCGCTGGGTGGCGGCTCGGGGAGGGGGCCAATACACCTCACATCCCCCGCCGCTGTCGCGGATCGGTCGCCTCCCGCAACCCGTCGCCCAAGAAATTGAACGCCAGCACCGCCAGGAAAATCGCCAGCCCCGGAAAAGTGATCAGCAGCGGCGCCAGGGTGAGGAAGTTCCGGGCCAACCCGACCATCTGCCCCCAGGCCGGCGTCGGCGGCTGCACCCCGAGTCCGAGGAAACCCAACCCCGCCTCGACGAGCATCGCGTAGCCGACGCCCAGCGAGAATTGCACCACCAGCGGCGACAGGCAATTAGGCAGGATGCTGCGCAGCATCACCCGCCCGTCGCTCGCCCCCAGGCAGCGCGCCGCCGCCACGAACTCGCTCTCCCGGATCGAGAGCACGTTCGCCCGCGTTAACCTCGCAAAGGCGGGGATGTAGATCACGGCCACGGCGATGATCGCGTTCGTCAGCGACGGCCCAAGCACGGCGACGATGAAGATCGCCAGCAGCACCGCCGGGAACGCGAGCAGCGTGTCCATCGCCCGCATCACCGCCGTGTCGAACACCCCCTGGTAGTAGCCCGCAACCAACCCCAGCGGAATCCCGATCGCCGCCGCGATCGCCATCGACGACACGCCCACCAGCAGCGAAAGCCGCGCCCCGAAGATGATCCGGCTCAGCGTGTCCCGCCCCACGTTGTCGGTACCCAACAGAAACTCGCGGGACGGCGACGCCAGCGCGTCTTGCGGAAACTGCTCCTCCGGGTCGTACGGCGCGATCCAGGGCGCCATCAGCGCGGCCAGCAGCATCGTCAAAATGATCGCCGCCCCCGCCAGCGCCAGCCGGTTGCGCGCGAAGCGCCGGGCAAACCCACGGGCGGCGCTGAGATTCGAGGCGGGCGCCATCATCGGCGCGGCCGTGCGGGAAAGCGACGAGGCGGTCATCAGCGCCGTATCCGCGGGTCGAGCAACCCGTACGAGAGGTCGACGGCCAGGTTGACCAGGATAAAGACGACGCTGACGAAGAGGACCGTCCCCTGCACCATCGCGTAGTCGCGCTGCTTGATCGCCGTCAGCAGCAGCGTGCCGATCCCCGGCCAGTTGAATACCGACTCCGTGATCACCGCCCCGCCCAGCAGCGACCCGAACTCCAACCCAAAAACGGTGATCACCGAGAGCAACCCGTTGCGCAGCGCATGGCGCAGCACGACGGCGCGCTCCCTTAATCCCTTCGCCCGCGCCGTGCGGATGTAGTCGGTCCCCATCACGTCGAGCATGCCCGAGCGGACGAAGCGCGCCAGCGGCGCCGCCAACCCCACCCCCAGCGTCAACGCCGGCAGCGCCAGATGCTTCAGGCTCATGAGCGGGTCCTCTCGCAACGGCACGTGCCCGGACGGCGGCAGCCACCCAAGCTGCACCGAGAACCCCAACAGCAGCAGCAACCCCAGCCAGAACCCGGGAATCGCCACGCCGAGCAGCGAGAACGTCGTCGCCAGGTTGTCGAACCGGGAGTGCGGCCGCAACCCCGACACCACGCCCAGCGGCAGCGCAATCAGCACACCGATCAGGATCGCCCCAATCGTCAGTTGGATCGTCGCCGGCAGTCGCCGCGCGATCAGGCTCTCGACCGTCTGTTGCGACCGCCACGACACCCCGAAGTCACCCCGCGCGACATTTTCCAGCCACCGCGCGTACTGCACATAGATCGGCCGGTCGAGCCCCATCTCCTGCCGGATCTCCGCCACCGCCTCCGGCGTCGCCTCCAACCCCAGCATCGCCGTCGCCGGGTCTCCCGGCACCAACCGGAGCACCGCAAACACCACGATCGAATACAGGAACAGCACCGGGATCGTCTGGATCAATCGGCGCAGCACGTAGGTATGCATAGACGAAATCTACCGATCGGCACGTGCCCCGACGAGGCGTACCGATCGTCGTCGGGGAGGGACCTGCGCCGGACTCCGCTCCCGCGCGGCTGCGCCGCGCATCGGCCTGCGGCCGATAACCGTTGAAACGGGCCGCTTACGCGTTCGGGTCGAATTGGTACTCCAGGTAATTCGGCATCCCCTTCGGCCACAACTGCAACCCGCTGACCCGCTGGTTCGCCGCCCACACCACCTCGACCGTCTGAATCTTCACGAGCGGCATCTCTTCGAGCATGATCTGCATGATCTCGGTGTAGATCGGCTTGCGCCGCGCCTCGTCGGTCAGCGCCTTGCCCTGGTCGAAGAGCTCCTCAACCCGCTCGTTGACGTAGCCCATCACGTTGTTGCCGCCGTCCTGGCGCAGCACGCTCTGCATCAGACTGTCCGGATCCGGTTCGCGCGTGTACCACGCCTGAGTCATCTCGTAGTCCTTGTCGAGGAAGACCTCTTGCAGCCAAATGTTCGGCTCCATCAGCTGCAATTCGAGCTCGATCCCGATCTCAGCCAGGTTCTGCTTCAAAATCTCGGCCAGTGGCGGCTCGATGTCGGCGCTGTTGCCGCCGTACTTGAAGACGACCTTCAAGCCGTCGGGGTACCCGGCCTCCGCCATGAGAACCTTGCCCGCCTCGACGTCGCGCGGCTCGCAGACGACGCTGGCGTCCGCCGCCCAGTGGGCCGAGGGGATCAGGCTGCACCCGACCTCGCCGACGCCGAAGAAGACGTTCTGGTTGATCGTCTCCTTGTCGATCGCCCGCGCCACCGCCTGCCGCAGCGCGACGTTGTCAAAGGGCGGCTTGGTGACGTTGAAGTTGATTGTCCAGTAGGAGGCGGTGAAGGGCTGCCGGATGAGCTGGATGTTCTCTTCCCCCTCCAAGTCGCCGATCAGTTGGGCCGGGATGTTCGAGGCGAGGTCGGCCTGCCCGGCCTGCAAGTTCGCGATCCGAGTTAACGCCTCGACCACCGGGGTCGAGGTGATCTCCTCCGGCCACGCCGCGAGCACCTCCTGGTTCCAGTAATCGGGGTTCTTGTGGTAGGTCGCGTGGTCCTCCGGGAACCATTCGACAAAGGTAAACGGACCAGTACCGACCGGCGCGGTGTCGATCTGGTCGACCGTCTCCTGGTCGATGATCGCCAGCGCCCAGTGGCCGGTCGCGGGGAGGAAAACCGCGCTCGGTTGCTTCAGCTTGACCGTGAACTCCATCGGCCCGGTCGCCGAGAAGGACTCGACCTCGCGCAACTCCCCAGCCCCCCGGCCGCGATCGCCGGTGTCGATCGCCCGCTGGTAGCTGTAGACGACGTCCTCCGCCGTCACTTCCCGGCCGGTGTGAAACGTCACACCAGGGCGGATCGTGAAGACGTAGGTCGTATCGTCCGGCTGGGTCCACGACTCGGCAACGTCCGCTTGGGGATCGAGCATCGTTGCGTCCCACGAGGTCAACCGGCCGTAGATGACCGACGAGGGCAGCAGATCGGGGTCCGACTGCACCAGCTGGGGATCGAGAAAATTGACGTCGGCGTGGTAGCCGATGCGCAGCGGCGCCTCTTGCGCCGCCGCCTCCCGGTGCGGACTGGAGGCGAGAAGCGCGCCCAGCGTCGGCACGCTCAGGCCAAGCGCGACGCCGCGGCCGATGATCGCCCGCCGCGAGATGCGGCCCGTGCGCGCGTCCGCGATCAGCTCCTGGACAGGTCGGGGAATCGGTCGCCGTTCGAGGGAAGCCATGGGGAATTTCCTTCCTATCGCGGTTGCAATTGCACGCTCGCGACGGGCAACGCAAGGCGCGGGCAAACGCCAGACACCGGTTGGCGGAGTTCAGGCAGCATGGGTGCGTTAAAAGACATCCGACATCATTTATGCTAGCACGCACCGTCGGACGTGGTCAATCGCCGCTGCGCTCGCAATCGCGGCGCTGCGGCAGGCATGCCGCACGACATCCCGGCTCCCGCAGTATCACCGCGGGCAGCGACATAGCGGCAACGTGCGGCAGGAGGGATGGCCATGCAGATACAACCGAGTGCAATGGGATCGGCCCCGGGTGAGTTCCAGCGACCTCAGCTCGCGATGCCTTTCATCGCCGTTGCGGTGCTCAGCGCCGTCCTCGTCTTCCTGCAAGCGCTCCTCGCCGGTCGCGGTTGGTATGTCGACCGCGACCTCTTCGACATCCACGAGATCGTGGCCAACGTCGTCTTCCTCGCCGTCGTCGCCCAGGTCGCGCTTGTCTTTGCCCTCGGCGTGCCGGCGGGGTCGTTCCGCGCCCAGCTCCTGACCGTCAACGCCCTCCTGGTGGTCCTGGTGATCGCCCAGATCGGCCTCGGCTACGGCATCCGCGACAGCAGCGAAGCCGGCGCCTGGCACATCCCCAACGGCGTCCGCCTCTTCGGCCTCTCCGCCTACAACCTCGCCCTGCTGTCCCGCCTCCGCCGCTAAACTCCCGTGCCCGTCATGCCGATCGCCCCATCCCGTCATGCCGATCGCCCCCCTCCGTCATTCCGATCGCAGTGAGGAATCTCGCCCTCGTCACTCGAACCGAAGTCCGGGACGATTCCTCGCGGGCTCGGCATGACGGGGGCGATGCGCAACGAGGGCGTGCCGAGATAGCCTGGCGTCAGACGCGCGTCATTGCCAGCTTGGCCTGCGCGTCGAGCAGCAGGTCGTGGACGTGCCGGGCGTCGACAATCATCCGGAAGAGCGATCCCTTCTTCGGCATTCCCTGGTTGTTCGTTCTATGCCAGGCAGGCGTATTGCCGAGACAGGTGATCGTGCCGCTCCGATCGCAGCGTTCACGGAGCGTGATCTCGGCCAAAGTGTGCAGCGGCAGACTCCGCACGTCTGGGCCGAACAAGCCATGGACAATGATCGCGCGCCGGTTGGTGAGACCGTAGGCCGTTGTGCTCCGGCGCCAGGCGTCGACGGGATATCTGCCCACCAACATGTAAAGCCCAACCAAGGCAAACAGCGCTGGAACGACGATCACTCCTTCGCGCCGGGAGACAAAGCTGATTACCGCGGTGAGTGAAAATCCGGTCCACACAAGGAAGAAGAGGGTCAGGAAGATATCTTCGCGTTTGAAGTGGATGCCGCCGCGCGGCCGGCCGCACCACAGCAGGCGTTCCCCCGGCACGATTTCGGCTCGAATCCGGTCGTAAACGCTCGCGCTCATCACGGTTGACCTCCGGACCGGGTCCACGTTACTCGCCGCCAGCGAGCACTAAACCGCCACAGCGCCGGTGCAGCTCGTCCCAGGCCCGGTCCACCCCCTCGGCGATGGTGTGGGATGCCGCGTCGAGACCGTCGAAAGGACCAGGGCCGAGCGGCCCCGCCAGGGCGCTGAGGCATAAGGCGCCGGCCTCCGGGCGGTGGTGCGCCTGCTCGCCGCCGTTCAACGCCCATTGCTTGAGGAGCAGCAGCGACGGGGTCAGCCCGCCTAAGAGGAGCAGCGAGGTCCCCGCCGTCTCGACGTAGGCGTCGGCGCGGGCCGGGTCGCGGCCTACCCAATCGCCGAACGATTCCCGGCCGATCGCCAACAGCGCCCTGAGGTCCGCCAGCGCCGCCACACCCTCCGGGGTGAGCACCCAGCGCATACTCTCGAAGAGCCCGGCCCGCTCCCGCTCGTAGAGCCCGCGCCGTTCCAACTCGGGCATGACCTCCGACTGGACATACCCGCCGCCGGTCCGCTGCCACCGGAACACCCCTGTGCGGATGCGGACCCGCTGGAGATGGCGCGTGAAGACCTCGTGCGCCAGCCTATCCACTGGCGTACCATGCACGTCGCCAACATAGGCGCGGAGCGATTTCGGTCTGACCTGGATGACGACCCCCAACGCGCGGCTGGCGGCCGGGACCTCGCCCGGACCACGGGCCAGGATGTTGGTGACCGCCGGCTTGAGGAAGAAACAGAAACGCCGTTCCTCCACCGCGGCGAGCCGCAGCGCCCGCCGCACCACTAATTCCAGCAAGGCCGGCTTCAGCGCCCAGGCGTCGCTCGTTTCCGGCCCCCACAACAACACCTGCGACTCGGGCGCCGACAGGTCCCAGCGGCGCTCCGGCAACTCGTCGTTCATCCCGCCGCCCTCCCTAAGAGGCGGAAGACGGCAGAAGCATCGCCATCCTCCATCCCGCCTTCCGCCTCCCGCCTTCCGCCTTCGTATGGGTGACACGCAAAACAGGGGCAGTGCGGGCATCCCGCCTCGTGCAAGCGCCGGGGATACCGCGCGTGGAGGTCGCAGATCAGGCAGTGCAGGTCGTCGACGGCGGCGGTGACGGCGTCGTAGCCGACCGGCGCCATGCGATCCGGCGCATCGACCGGCCGGTGCGGCGACCCAACCGCCATGATGACGTGGTCGGTAATCGCGCCCACGGCATGGGGCGCCTCGCCTTCCACCATGTAAAGCTCGCCTGCCCTCGTGGGGTAGATCTTGCCGCCGCACGTGATCGTGCCCCGCCCGCCCACGACGATCAGCAAGTGGTCTCCCGGATGGGTGTGCGGCACGAACCCGTCCCCAGCGGCTAGACGGATCACGTCGGCCCCCAGCAGCCCATTCGAGACGAGTCCCTCTCCGGTCGCATTGCTGTGAGCCAGGTTGACCGGGCGCATTCCCAGGTCAACCCCCAGCAACTGCCCATCGACCACCCCGAGGTCGTTCGCCCAACGGACGATCCTGAGTTCGCCATCCGTGCTGGTGCTATACCGGCTCGCCCGCGCGGCGCCAGGGGCGTCGTGCAATTGCATGTGCGCGTTCATGTATCTCCTCCAATGGATCGACGGGGTTGATGACCGGCCGGAAGTCCTCCCGCATGTAGACGCGGTAGCCATTCGGGCTCGCGGGTGACACCATCACGTTCTTGAGCGAGTCTTCCTTTTCCTTGGTCCGGTAGTAGGCCTGGTCTCCCGTGTAGTCGAGGATGTATTGCTTGGCCTTCGTCTTGTAGTGCGCCCAGACCGGGACGTGGCGGATGGTTGGATTGGCGAGTGCCCACGCCTGGAACTGCTCGTTCCGGAAGAAGTGACGGAGCGAACCGTAGACCGCCCGCGCCTGATCGCCGCGGAACGCCGCCAACCGCAGCGTCACCTCCTGCCATTTGAGGGCGAAGTTCAGCCACCACATGCAGTCGAAAAGCGTCCGCATCGGCGCCGGCGCCGGCGCCGCCGCGATCACAGGTTCGAGGTAGCGCCCCACGCGGTAGGCGCTCCGGGCACTGTGCAGTCGCTCCAACAGGACCAGGGGCAGGATCTCCCGGTAGTCCACCCCGCCGACGCCGCGCCGCACGTACGATTCGAGCAGGTGGCTGCCGAAGAGCTGGTCGCCGTGCTCGCCCGTGACGGTGATGACGGCGGGATCCAAGAACTCGGTGATTGGGTGCGTCACGGCCTGAATCCGGTGTTTCCCGTTGACGTGGCGCAGGAAAAACCCAGGGTACTCGTGCACCGAGTCGAGCGAGAGCAGCACCCGTACCACGTCGCCACGGCCCCGCGCCGCCGCCGCTTTCATGATCGCGATCAAGGCGGTGGTCGAGTCGATGCCGCCGGACCAAAGAACGCCGATCTCCCGCCCCGCGTCGAGCGCCTCGGCCACCAGCTCCGCGCCGATGGCGTCGCAGAGCTCCGCGAAGGTGGCGCCATCGGTTGCGGGCGGCGGTATCGGATCGAGGACGGCGTAGTCGAACCCCTGATCGAGCGTCCCGGTGCGATCGATGATGCTGCAATGCAGGAACCGGCAGGCCAGCACGTAGTCGCGCGGCAGCGCCTCGCCTCCCACGATCCCGGCTTCGGTCTGGCGATAGTTGAGAAACAGCACCCGCCGCGCGCTCATCACCTACCCACCTCACCCCGCCGCTCGCCAGCGACCGCCCAGTGATATTCCTCCGCCGCGATCCGCCGCTCCTCTAACTCCGCTAACGCCCCTTCTCGATCCACCAGGCGCTCCGCCCGCGCGGCGATCTCCTCCGCCGGCGGCGAAAATCTCCGCCACACCAACAAGCAGCCCAGCCGCGCCCGCCGCACCGCCAGCGCCAACCGGCCGCGCCCGTGCCCCATATCAAGCACCCGTTGCATGGCCGTCACCCTTCCGTCGTCGCCGCCGGCAAGGAGGCCGCCTCGTCGCCGGTGCCGAAGGTCCAACGCTCTTGCCCGGTCGCGGCATCAATCGCGTAGAGGTGTTGGTCGTGGCTCCCGACGTAGACCGCCCCACCGACTACCGCCGGGGAGGAGGTCACCCAGGCGTTGGCGGCGAAGCGCCATAGCTCCTCGCCGGTCACCGCGTCCAGCGCGCATAGGCTGTAGCCCAGGGTCTCAATGGCCCAGTTTTCGGGGTCCGAACACGCGACGTAGACGAAGCCGTTTGCCACCGCGGGCGAGGATGAGGCGTACATGCCCCCCTCGGTGCGCCACAACTCCGCCCCGTTCGCCGCGTCCAGCGCGTAGAAGTCGTTGAGCTGGCTCCCGACGTAGACAAAGCCATCTAAAACCACCGGGGAGGACGTCTCTTCGCCTCCGGTAGCGAAACGCCAATTCTCCACGGGGTCGCCCTTTGGCCCCGGCCCCGGCATCTCCCCCGTCCGCGCGACGTTCCCGCGGAACATCGGCACATCGCCCTCCTGCGCCCCGGCCGGAGGCGGCGCGAAGCCAATCAGCGGCAGCAGCAGGACCAAGAGCGCGATGAAAGGCAGCCGATGGCGCATTGACTTCGTTCTCCTCCGCGATGATCCAAGGTCGAGCTCTGCGCGCGGCCGTGTTCCCGAGTTGCCGGTGCTTGCCATCGCCATCTACCCCATGTGCGCCGCGACGACCGGCTTTCCGCAGCCGTCGCAGAACCGGTCCGTCGGCAATCGCCGCGCTTGCGGCGCGCGGCAGAGGAAGCTCTCCCCTGCCGAGGCTGGCGCGGTTCCCCACGGTCCCGTTTGCGCCGGCGGGAGCTGAGGCGCGACCGCTCCCGCATGCACCACGAACGTGCCGGCGAGCTTGTCGTGCAGCGTCTGCTTCCGGCCGTCCCACACCATCCAGAGCCCGTCCACGAACGACAGCGGTATTGCCAGCAAGACGAGGGCGGTCAGTCCATCCAGGTTCGACGATTCGCGCAATCCCTCCACCGCGTTGAGTGCCCCGAAGACGCCGGCAAGCACATAGCGCACCGCTGCCCGTCTCAGTCCTGGCGAGCCGCCCGTCGCATCGACGACGTGCAGCCCGACCCAGCGCTTGCCGAGGGTTGCGCCCCGGCCGTTGCCGACCACCA
Source organism: Thermomicrobiales bacterium (assembly GCA_050695955.1). Taxonomy (GTDB): domain Bacteria; phylum Chloroflexota; class Chloroflexia; order Thermomicrobiales; family UBA6265; genus JBOGUF01. The sequence goes on from JBOGUE010000201.1 coordinate 9,228, forward strand.
CGTAGGCGCCGGCGGCAAGCAAATAGAGCAGCAAAGCGGCGGCGGTCGCGTCCTCGCCGCCGCGCGCGATGTAGGCGATGCCGTACGACACCGCGAATACCGCCAGCAGCACCAGCGTGTCGAGCAACGATGCGCCCGCCCGCCGCCAGAACCCCGCGTACCCCGTGTCGGCGCGGCTGCCGCGCGCATGGGTGACGACGGTGCCGGCCAGGCGGTCGCCCAGCCGTTGGCGCTGTAGGGACTTCGACGTCATGATCGCCCCGCCCACATAGATGAAGAACCAGCCGAAGAGCGTCCAGAATGGCCCGATCAGGAAGACGCCAGCGAAAAAAACGACCGCGTGCGTCAGGTGCCGCGCGATTGCGTGCCTGACGCCCAGTGGCGACCCGTCCGCGCGCACGACGCGCAACCCCAGCAGGCGTTTGCCGAGGGTCGCCCCGCCCACGGCTTCACACGCGATCAGGTAAACGAACCAGGCGAGGATCACGAGCTGGGTTTGCGCTGGGTCGAGTGTGAACGACACCCCGGAATTGAACTGGACCTGGCCGTCGTTCGTGGTCGTCATCTGGACGGTCTCTGCCCGCCCGAACATCACGGCAGCGACGGCGAGCAGGATCAAACCGACGACGCCGTCGACCAAGATGGCCCCCGCCCGAACCCCCAAGCTCGCGTACCGACGAGCGATATCCTCCAACGGCTGAGGCCGGGGCAGCGGTGGAGAGGCGACAACAGCCGGCTGGGTCCATATCCGGTCGAGGCTGTTCTCATTCATCGATGATCCCTTCCTTGGCGACCGATCCACCGATCACGGCCGGCATCCGTTCGCCGTTGCTCCGCCGGCTCCATTCGATCGCGCGGACCGGTTGAGCGAGCATGGATCGATCATCGACCCGATCGGGGGCGCGTGCATCGTAAGGAAGACGGATATTCCGCCCTGGATATGCGGTCGTGGATACGTACCGCGTATGAGGGGCGGTCGCGCGCGGGGCGAGACG